>NZ_JAFMPL010000139.1:0-17163 GCF_019038455.1 Nocardia noduli | reverse complement strand
GCCACACGCACGGTCTGTGGTCGAGTGAGTTGTCCGGCCTCGGCGCCGCGGTGTTGGTCGCGGTGCTGATCGGCGCACAACCCGCTCTCGCACACGCCGATCCCTTCGTCGGTCGCCCGGTCTGGGTGATCCCTCGAGAACTCGTTCCCCGCCGGGGTGTTCGAGCAGGTGGACCGTCCGGCGGCCCCACACTCATCGTGCCGGGTCCAGGAGGCTGGTCAGCACGCGACGACCCACGCCTTCGCACCCCACACCTATCCTGTGCCGCGGCCGGGACGGACACGATGCCAGCCGGTGTCGTCGAGTCCGACCAGCCCTGCCAGTTCCAGTTCGGTCAACGCGGCGCGGATCTCCGGTACCGGTAGACCTGTCTGTGCGGCAAGGGCGGCGGGGAGGCGGGCACCGATCGTCGGGAGGGTCGCGTAGACGGTGGCGCAGGCGCCGGTCAGTGCCTCGGTCGGGGCGGTCGATGTCTGCGAGGCATCGGGCAGCGACAGGCGTAGTGGGCCTGCCTCGTCGATCACCTCGCACGCTCGGGTGACCAGCAGCGCCTCGCCGTCACGGATCATGCGGTGGCAGCCGACGGAGGCGGCCGAGGTCACCGGGCCGGGTGTCGCGAGTGCGGGACGGCCCATTCGGCGTGCCCATTTCACGGTGTTCCGCGCGCCGCTGCGCAGGCCCGCTTCGACCACGAGTACGCCGTCGGCGAGGGCGGCGATGATTCGGTTCCTGGCCAGGAATTGGTGTTTGCGCGCGACCGTGCCCGGCGGATATTCGCTGACCACCAATCCGACGTCGGCGATTTCGGCGAGCAGCCGGTCGTGCTGCGCGGGATAGGGCCTGTCGACACCGCAGGCCAGGACCGCGATCGTCGTGCCGCCCACGGCCAGCGCCGCCCGGTGCGCCATCGCGTCGATGCCGAAGGCCGCACCGGACACGATCGTCCAGCCGCGCGCGGCGAGATCTCCGGTGATCTCGCCGGTCACCCGATCGCCGTATCCGGTACTGCATCGCGCGCCGACCACGGCCAGCGCGCGCTCGGTGGCGTCGAGCAGGGATCGCGATCCGCGCACCCACAGCACGAGCGGGACCGCGCCGTCCTGATCCCGGCCGGTCTCCAACTGCGCCAATCCCAGCATCCGCCAGGCGGGCCATTCCGGATCGTCCGGCGTCACCACCCGACCACCGAGTGCCTGTATCGCGTCGAGATCCCTTGCCGCGCAGTCACTGTCACGCCGCTGCGCGGTCGGTCCGCGTAGGGATTCCGGTAGATCGCGTTCGCGCACCGCGCGCGCCGCCTCCACCGGTCCGACCGATTCGATCAAGGCCGACAGTGCCGCGCACGGCCCCTGCACCACCCGCGACAGGTACACCCACGCGAGCCGCCGCTCGTCGGCCGCGACGGCGTCCAGGTCGATCGTGCGCGAGCCAGTATGGAGAACCGTCGGCCCAACTACTACCGACTCCACGTTCCCGACACCGGCCGGAACGCCGAGCCTGTCCGCGCTCACTGCGCATCCCGCTGACGGAAGTTGAGGGCAAGCAGCACGTCCCGAGCGGTGGGCAGTTCGCCTCCACGGAGGTCACAGATGGTCCACGCCACGCGCAGTGCCCGGTCCGCGCCGCGAGCCGACATCCGGCCGACACGCAGCGCCGCTTCGACCGGCGCGACGGCGTCCTTCGGCAGCGGGAATTTCTGTCGGAGCGCGTGGCCGGGGACTTCGGCGTTGGTGGTCCAGCCGTACTCGCGCCACCGATCGACGGCGGCGCGGCGGGCCGTGGTCACCCGGGCGCGCACCACCTCGCTGCTCTCGGCCACCTCGCTGTCGAAGGTGGTGCCGGCACCGCCGTGCAAGCGCACGCGGAGGTCGATGCGGTCCATCAGTGGGCCCGAGAGTTTGCCCAGATAGCGGCGGCGGGCCAGGGGCGCGCAGATGCAGTCGATATCGCGCGCGGGCGCGCAGGGACACGGGTTCGCGGCCAGCACGAGTTGGAATCGGGCGGGGTATCGGGCCACGCCGTCGCGCCGGGCGATCCGCACCTCCCCCTCCTCCAACGGGGTACGCAGGGCTTCGAGCACCTTGGTTCCCAGCTCGGCGCATTCGTCGAGGAACAGCACGCCCCGATGGGCGCGGCTCATCGCGCCGGGGCGTGCCGAACCGGAGCCGCCGCCGACCATGGCGGTCGCCGAGGTGGAGTGGTGCGGGGCGACGAAAGGCGGTGCGGTGATGAGCGGATGGTCGCCCGACAGGGCTCCCGCCATCGAGTGGATGGCCGTCACCTCGAGCGATTCGGATTCGGTCAGTGGCGGAAGCAGACCCGGAAGCCGCTGCGCCAGCATGGTTTTACCGATTCCCGGTGGACCGGTGAGCAGGAGGTGGTGTCCGCCCGCCGCCGCGACCTCCAGTGCCCACCGCGCTTCCTCCTGACCGACGACCTCGCTGAGGTCACCGCCGGGGACGGGCAGGTCGGGCAATGTCACGTCCGGTTCGAGCAGCATGCCCTCGCCGCGCAGCCACCGGACGACGGCGCGCAGGTCGGTCGCGCCGAGCACCTCGATGTCGTCCACCAATCCGGCCTCGGCCAGCGCCCCCGCCGGGACGACAACGGTCGACCAACCCGCGTTGCGCGCCGCGATCACCGCGGGCAGCACGCCGCGCACCCGCCGCACCCGGCCGTCGAGGGCCAGTTCGCCGAGCAGGACGGTCTTCGCCAGCCGCTCGGCGGGTACCGAACCCGCCGCGTCGAGTACCGCGACGGCCAGCGCCAGGTCGTAGACGCTGCCGATCTTCGGCAGGGTCGCGGGCGAGAGCGCGAGCACCACACGTCCGTCCGGCCATTTCTCGCCGGAATTGGCGACCGCCGAACGGACCCGGTTCCTGGATTCCTGGAGTGCGGTGTCGGGCAGGCCGACCAGGTTCACCGAGGGCAGACCCTGACCGATATCGGCCTCGATCTCGACCAGTTGCCCGTCGACCCCGGTGACGGCCACGGAGTTGGCGCGACCGAGCGGCATCAGAACACCCCCTCGAGATGTTCGATGACGGGCCGGTAGCCGCGGCGGAGCAACACCCCGACGACGTCGAAACGGATGTGGCGCCACGGCCCTTCCTGCTCGACCAGCCAGGTCAGCGCCAGTCTGCGGATGCGCTGCTGTTTGGTGAAAGTGACCGATTCGGCGGGTGTGCCGTAGCCGAGGCCGGTCCTGGTCTTCACCTCGACGAAGGCGGTGACCTCGCGATCACGGGCGATCAGGTCGAGTTCGCCGTATCGGCACCGCCAGTTCCGCTCGATGATCCGCATTCCGGCGGCCTCGAGGAACCGTGCCGCCAGCTCCTCCCCCTGCGCGCCGAGCGTCTGTTTGTCTGCCACCCGGACAGCATCACCCGAGACGGCCACGAGTCACCGACGCCGACCAGGCACAACACCTGCCCTGTGGATAGCGGCCGGGCTGTGGACAACTCGCCCGGCGGCTACCCCGCGATCACTCGGGAAGCCGCAGGTCCGGCTTCTCCAGCTCTTCGATGTTGACGTCCTTGAAGGTGATCACCCTGACGTGTTTGACGAAGCGGGCGGGGCGGTACATGTCCCACACCCACGCATCGCTCATCCGCACTTCGAAATACACCTCGCCGTCGGCGTTCTGCGGACGCAGCTCGACGGAATTGGCAAGGTAGAAGCGGCGCTCGGTCTCCACCACGTACGAGAACTGACCGACGATGTCCTTGTACTCGCGGTACAGGGACAGTTCCATCTCGGTTTCGTACTTCTCGAGGTCCTCGGCACTCATCGGGTGGGACGTCCTCCTTCTCGCCGCACTGCGTTCGATGTGCGGTGTTCGTGGGGCCCTTCGTGGTAACGCAGGCTGCCGCTTCCTGGCCCGTCACTCAAACCGCTGCGTCGCATGCGGACAATCATCTCGCATGAGCGGCATCGCCAGCCACTCGGCTGTCCCCGGAGCCCTCCGCGGGGCCCGACGCCAGTACCGTGTCGGCGTAATCCACCGCCGCGTCCAGCGGCCGCAGACCCATCGCGTCCCTGACATTGCGCCACGATCTGCGATGTTCGTTACTCGGCCCGAGCCGGTGCAGGGCGTCGGTGTGTTCGGGCGTGTTGTAGCCCTTGTGCGCCGCGAAACCGTAACCGGGCAGGCGCCGGTCCAATTCGACCATCATCCGGTCCCTGGTGACCTTCGCCAGGATGCTCGCCGCCGCGATACAGGCCGCGACCGCGTCGCCCCCGATGACCGGCAGCGACGGCACCGGGATGCCGGGAACCCGGAACCCGTCGGTGAGCACATATCCGGGCGTCTGCTTCAGCCCGGCGACGGCGCGGCGCATGCCCTCGATATTCGAGACGTGGATGCCGATCGAGTCGATCTCCCACGCCGGGATCACGACGATCTCGTAGGCCAGCGACAACCGGGTGATGACCGGGAACAGTTCCTCCCTGGTCGCCTCGCTGAGTTTCTTCGAATCGTCGAGCCCGGCCAGCTTGTCGTAGGCCTTGGGCGCCAGCAGGCACGCCGCGACGACCAGCGGTCCGGCACACGGCCCACGCCCCGCCTCGTCGACGCCCGCGACCGGACCGAGGCCGTTGCGTATCAGCGCCGCTTCCAAGGTGCGTAGTCCGCCCGCACGGCGCATCACCACACGCGGCGGCCAACCGGTACTCGGCATCACAGCTTCTCGACCCTGCCCCACAGTTCGATTATCCCGCCGCCACTTCGGTGATCCGCGACCGGCTCAATTCGTCTGGGGATCCTGCGACTTGATCGGACCGATCCGGCTCGGCGGCCAGATCTTGAACACGGCTTTACCTCGGACGTTGTCCAAGGGCACGGTGCCGTTGAATTCGTCTCCGACGTGGGCGCGGGAATCCCGGGACTGGTTGCGGTTGTCGCCCATCACCCACAGATTGCCCTCGGGCACGGTCACCGGACCGAATACTCGCCCGTGGGGATAACTCGCGTTCTGCTGGCCGGGAACCCATTTGTAGTCGAACTGGACATAGGGCTCGTCCAGTGGCTTACCGTCCACCATGACCCGCCCCTCGGCGTCACAGCATTGCACCGTCTGGCCGCCGACCGCGATCACCCGTTTGACCAGGTCGTTCTCGTCGGGCGGTACCAATCCGAAGAAAGCGAAGAAGTTCTGGACACCGCGCACGGCGGCATTATCCGAACGGATCGAGGTGTAGGTGTCGTTCCACGAGGGCGGTCCGACGAAGACCACGACGTCACCGGGCTCGGGATCGCTCCAGTAGGACGTCAACTTCTGGACGTAGATGCGGTCGCCGGTGCAGCCGGGGCAACCGTGCAGGGTCGGCTCCATGGACTGCGACGGAATGACGTAGGGACGTCCGACGAAACTCACCATGAGCGCGGCGATCACCGCCGCGACAACGATCAGGATCGGCAATTCCTGCCAGAACGGGCGCTGTTTCTTGGACTTCTTCCGACGCGATCTACCGCGACTGCGCGAAGCCCCCTCGTCGTCCGATCCGGACACCTCCACCGACCCACTTTCGTTTGCCACGCCGAACAGACTAGCCCGACACCAGGACTGTTCGTCCGGTGCCGGGCCAGAAGGAAACTTCGCGGCGCGACCGAGGCGCCGGGGTGGGCCGTGGAGTTCACCGGCCCGAGGTGTCAAGCGACGAAGATCAGCGCTTTTCCTTGATCTTGGCGGCCTTGCCACGCAGGTCACGCAGGTAGTACAGCTTGGCCCGGCGGACGTCGCCGCGGGTCACGACCTCGATGTGGTCGATATTGGGGGTGTGCACCGGGAAGGTGCGCTCGACGCCGACGCCGAAGGACACCTTGCGGACGGTGAAGGTCTCGCGGATGCCACCACCCTGGCGTCGGATGACGACGCCCTTGAAGACCTGGATGCGCTCCTTCGAGCCTTCGATGACCTTCACGTGCACATTGAGGGTGTCGCCCGGACGGAAGTCGGGGACGTCGCTGCGCAGCGACTGCTCGTCTACGAAGTCAAGGGTGTTCATGTCCATCCTTATGTGATGTTTGCGCGAACAGAGGACCCTGGCGGCATATGACTGCGCGACCGGTTCATGCTCCGAATCAAGGGACGCTCCCGGGGTCGACATGCACCCAGGGCAACCCATGCATTGTGCCAGACCACGGACACGCGGGAAAAATCGCCCCACCGGAGGCGTGGCCGTCGACGCGCGGAGCGGCGCGGTCCTCAGTGCTCGGACTTGCGGTCCCACGGTAGGTGATGCGGGTGCGGGGACGGCGGGGCGGGCACCACCGTTCTGGCGAGTTCGGCCTCGGCCGCGACACGCACGTGCTCGACATCGGGGCTGCCTGCTATCAGATCCTGGATGAAGATCTTCGCCCTGATCACGGGCCTGCGGTAGCGGCGTTCCCGGACGATGGCGCGATACATCATGCGACGGCGGTCGGCATAGCGCCAGCGGGCCCATGGCGCGCCGGGACGGCTCAGCCGGAACGCCCCGACCATCAGCAACGGCGGGAAGAACATGCCGAACAGGCCGGTCCAGATCTTGCCCTTGGCGATGACGATGGCCGCGAGCATCAGGTTGAACACCGCGAAGAGGCTGACGACGGTACGCGCCTCGGTCCCCATCGAACTGCGGAAATCGTTGATCTCGAGCAGCGACAGCGGATGGAATCCGAGCAGCAGCAGGCCGGTCACCGCGAGCGCGACGAACACCGCGTCGACCGAGGTGCGTCCCTGTTCCTCCCAGTAGACGTCGCGCAGGTAGTAGATCAGCGCGAATTCGTCGAGGACGAGGGCAGCGCCGATGCCGAACGACGCCGCGAGCAGGCTCGCGGTGAGATTGTCGGCGTCGTCGTAGACCGCGATCATGCCGAGGCCGGAGCCGAGTACCAGGACGACGCCGAACACCATGTGGTGCACGTGCACGCTGCCCGCGCTCAGATTGCCCGGCCACCAGCGCACCTTCTTCCTGATCAGCCGCACGCTGAGCCGGATGAAGAGGAAGCCGACGATGAAGCCGAGCAGAAAACACAGCAGCGGCAGGCGGCCCGGCGCGATCACATCGTCTTCGAGCCATCTGCGCATGGCCGCCTGATCCTCCGCTTCTGGTCCGGTGCCTACTGACCGAAACCGGCGCGACGCAGGGCGTCGGCCATGGATCCGGTCGGCGCGGGCGCGTTACGGCGCTGATTGCCCTGGTTGCGGCCCTGGCCCTGATTACGGCTCTGGCCGCCCTGCTGCGGTTTGCCTTGACCGCCCTGCCGTTTGTCCTGACCGCCCTGGCCCGCTTGGCCGCCCTGCCCGGCCTGCTGACCGCGCTGGCCCTGGCCGCGCCCGCCCTGGCCGCGATTGCCGCCGCCCCGTTCCGGCTTGGCGGCCACGCCCGGCTCGTCGTCCAGGCGCAACGACAGTCCGATGCGCTGGCGCGCGACGTCGACTTCGAGCACCTTGACCTTGACCACGTCGCCGGATTTCACGACCTCGCGCGGATCCTTGACGAAATTGTGCGACATGGCCGAGACGTGCACGAGGCCGTCCTGGTGCACGCCTACATCGACGAAGGCCCCGAAAGCGGCGACATTGGTGACCACGCCTTCGAGCACCATGCCCGGCTCCAGATCGGCGACCTTCTCCACACCCGCCGCGAATTCGGCGGTCTTGAATTCCGGACGCGGGTCGCGGCCGGGCTTCTCGAGTTCGGAGATGATGTCGGTGACGGTGGGGACACCGAAGGTCTCGTCGGTGAATTCGGCGGGCCGCAGGGCCCGCAGCGCGGAGGTGTTGCCGATCAGTTCGGTGATCGGACTGCCTGTCGACTCCAGGATGCGCCGCACCACCGGGTACGCCTCGGGGTGCACGGCCGAGGTGTCGAGCGGGTCGTCGCCGCCGCGGATCCGGAGGAAGCCCGCGCACTGTTCGAAGGCCTTGGGCCCCAGGCGCGGCACGGCGAGCAGTGCGGTGCGGCTGCGGAACGGCCCGTTCTGATCGCGGTGCGCGACGATGTTCTCCGCGATCGAACCGGCGATACCGGAGACGCGCGAGAGCAACGGCACCGAGGCGGTGTTGACATCGACGCCGACCGCGTTCACCGCGTCCTCGACCACCGCGCCGAGCGAGCGCGCGAGCAGGGTCTCCGAGACGTCGTGCTGGTACTGGCCGACACCGATGGATTTCGGATCGATCTTCACCAGCTCGGCCAGCGGATCCTGGAGGCGGCGTGCGATGGAGACCGCGCCGCGCAGCGAGACATCCATATCGGGAAGTTCCTGCGTGGCGTAGGCGGAGGCCGAGTAGACCGAAGCGCCCGCCTCGGAGACGACGATCTTGGTCGGCTTGTTCTCCGGGATGCGCGCGATGAGTTCGGTGGCGAGAGCGTCGGTTTCGCGCGAGGCGGTGCCGTTGCCGATGGCGATGAGTTCGACACCGAAGCGCGCGACGAGGGCGCCGAGCACGGCGAGGGATTTCTCGGTCTGCCCCTGCGGCTTGTGCGGGTAGATGACCTCGGTGGCGACCGCTTTGCCGGTGGCGTCGACCACGGCGACCTTCACCCCGGTGCGGTAGCCGGGGTCGAGTCCCATCGTGGTGCGGGTGCCCGCGGGCGCGGCGAGCAGCAGATCACGCAGGTTGGTGGCGAAGACGTCGACGGCGTCCTTCTCGGCGGCCTGGCGCAACCGCATCCTGGTGTCGATCCCCAGGCTCACCTGGAGTTTGGTGCGCCAAGCCCAGCGCACGGTGTCGAGCAGCCAGCTGTCGGCGGGGCGACCACGGTCGGCGATGCCGAATCGCACGGCGATGCGACCCTCGTAGATCGTGCGCTCGCCCGGTTCGAGTTCTTCGGTATCGGCTTCGAGTTGCAGTGAGAGGATGTCTTCCTTCTCCCCGCGCAGCAGCGCGAGAATCCGGTGCGACGGCAGTTTCGCGAACGGCTCGCTGAATTCGAAGTAGTCGGAGAATTTCGCGCCCGCCTCTTCCTTGCCCGCGCGCACCGACGAGACGACCTGACCCCGGTTCCACATCAGTTCGCGCAGTTCACCGACCAGATCGGCGTCCTCGGCGAAGCGCTCGACCAGGATCGCGCGGGCGCCGTCGAGCTGTTCGGCGCTGTATTGCGCCGGGTCGGTGGCGGCGTCGCCGATCAGGGCGTCGGCCACCGGCTCGTGTCCGGCCTCGCGGGCGATCTGGGCCTTGGTGCGCCGCTTGGGCTTGTACGGCAGGTAGATGTCCTCGAGGCGGGCCTTGGTCTCGGCCGTCATCAGCTGGCCGAGCAACGCGTCGTCGAGTTTGCCCTGTCCCTTGATGGATTCGATGATCGCGCCGCGACGCTCGTCGAGTTCGCGCAGATAGTGCAGGCGTTCGTCGAGCTGACGCAACTGCGCGTCGTCGAGTCCGTCGGTGACTTCCTTGCGGTACCGCGCGATGAAGGGCACGGTCGAACCCGCGTCGAGCAATTCGACGGCCGATCTGACCTGGCTCTCGCGCACACCGAGTTCCTCGGCGATGCGTCGGCCGACGCTGGCCAGAGCGGTGGGCACGGCGGCGGCAGGTGCGGCGGCCGGCGTTTCGGTGTTCGTCGTTGAACTGGCGGTCTCGGGCGCTGTCGTCACGCCGCAGACACTACCGCTGTCCGCTGACACGCGGCCGACGCCCGGGTGAAGTGCGGTCGCCACGCCCCGTTCATCCGATCGCCGATCCAGCGGATTCGGCCAGCATCCGCGCCGCGAGTTCACGCATCTCGGCCTTGCGGACCTTGCCGGTGACCGTCATCGGGAAATCGTCCACGATGTGCACGTAGCGCGGGATCTTGAAATGCGCCAATCTTCCCGTACAGAAGTTCCGCACCGACGCGGCATCCAAAGGCGTTGCGCCCTCGCGTATCCGGATCCAGGCCATCAGCTCCTCGCCGTATTTCTCGTCGGGAACCCCGATGACCTGGGCGTCGAGAACATCCGGATGGGTGTAGAGGAATTCCTCGATCTCGCGCGGATAGATGTTCTCGCCGCCGCGGATGACCATGTCCTTGATCCGGCCGGTGATCGCGAGATATCCGTCCTGGTCCATCACGCCGATATCGCCGGTGTGCATCCAGCGCGCGGCGTCGATCGCCTCGGCGGTCTTCTCCGGCTGTTCCCAATAGCCCAGCATGACCGAATAGCCGCGGGTGCACAGTTCGCCGGGTTCACCGCGTGGCACCGTGGCGCCTGTCACCGGGTCGACGATCTTGACCTCCAGGTGCGGCCCGACCCGGCCGACCGTGGCGGTACGGCGGTCGATGCTGTCGTCGCGACGGGTCTGGGTCGACACCGGACTCGTCTCCGTCATGCCGTAGCAGATGCAGACCTCGGTCATACCCAGCCGATCGATGACGCGTTTCATCACCTCGACCGGGCACGGGGATCCGGCCATGATGCCGGTCCGCAGACTCGACAGATCCGGTCGGTCGGCGGCGGCGCGGGATTCCAGTTCCGTGAGCACGGCGATGAACATGGTCGGCACCCCGTACAGCGACGTGCACCGGTATTCCTCGACCGCGGCCAGGGTCGCGACGGGATCGAAGGCGGGAGCCGGAATCACCACGGCCGCACCGTGAGTGGTGACGGCCAGATTCCCCATGACCATCCCGAAGCAGTGATAGAACGGCACCGGGACGCACACCCGGTCGTGTTCGGTGTACCCGCACAGCTCGCCGACGAAATATCCGTTGTTCAGGATGTTGTGATGACCGAGCGTGGCACCCTTCGGGAAACCCGTTGTCCCCGAGGTGTATTGGATATTGATCGGATCGTCGGTCGACAGTGCGCCGCCGCGAGCGGCCAGCAGTTCGGTATCGGGTTCGGTGCCCGCGATCGCCTCCCATTCGGGGGATCCGAGGATCAGCACCTGTTTCAGCCCGGGGCAGTTCGGGCGCACCTGTCGGATCATCTCGGCGTAGTCCGACGACTTGAATTCCCGCGCGGCGACGAGTACGCGCGTGCCCGCCTGGCGCACGACGTACTCGAGTTCACCGGTCCGATAAGCCGGATTGACAGTGACCAGGATCGCGCCGATCTTCGCCGTCGCGTACTGGACCAGAAACCATTCGGCGCAGTTCGGCGCCCAGATTCCGACCCGATCACCGGCGTCGACCCCGAGGCGGGCCAGGCCGGTCGCCACCGCGTCGACAGCGGCGCCGAGTTCGCGATAGGTCCAGCTCCGTCCGGTGGGACTGTCGACAAGTGCGAGGCGATCCGGGTACGCGGCCACCGTGCGATCCAGGTTCGCGCCGATGGTGTCGCCGAGCATGGGAGTGTCCGAGATGCCGGACGCGTAGCTGGGGAGGGCCGACATCACTTGGTCCCCTGCCTGCGAAGCACGAAGCGCTGCACCTTGCCGCTGGGGGTCTTCGGCAGGCTGTCCACGAAATGCACCCGACGCGGGTAGGCGTGGGCCGCGAATTTCTCCTTCACCAGCCGCTGGAGTTCGGCGGCCAGTTCGGCACTGCCGCCCGGCCCGTCGAGCAGCACCACGAACGCCTCCAGCACCTCGCCCCGCAACTCGTCCGGCATCCCGACCACCGCCGCCTCGGCGACCCGATCATGCAGGACGAGCACGCTTTCCACCTCGAAAGGGCCGATGCGGTAACCGGCCATGATGATGACGTCGTCGTCGCGGGAGGAGAAGCGGAAGAACCCCGCGGCGTCACGTGATCCGGCGTCGCCGGTGAGATACCAGCGACCGTCGGCGGTGAAGCGCTGCGCGGTGCGATCCGGGGCGTCGAGGTAGCCGAGGAACCACATCAGCGGACTGTCACGGGTGTCGATGGCGACGCGTCCCATCTCGTTCGGCGCGGCCTCGACATCGGCGTCGTCGGCGAGGACCGCGCAACTCCAGCCGGGAAGTTGCCTGCCCATCGAGCCGAGCGGGGTCGGCGCGTCGAGTTCGTCGTGCCAGGCGTTGCAGATGACCATGCCGTGCTCGGTCTGCCCGTAGTGGTCGCGCACCGCGACGCCGAGTTCCCGCGCGGACCAGGACACCACGTCGGGCGTCAGCGGCTCCCCCGCCGAGGACGCGCGCCGCAGCGAGATCCCCTCCGGCACCGGCGTCTCGTCGGATCGCAGCGCGCGATACACCGTCGGCGCCGCGGCGAAATTGGTGACGCCGAACCGTTCCAGCACCTGCCAGGTGAGCGGCGCCGAGAAACCCGCGTGCAGCAACAGCGAGCGGATACCCGAGGCGAGCGGGCCGAGGATCGCGTAGTACAGCCCGTAGGCCCACCCCGGATCGGCGGCATTCCAGAACACGTCGTCGGGCCGGACGTCGAGGGCGAATTCCTGATAGGCGTGGAACGAGGCCAGGGCCCGCACGGGAATCGGCACCCCCTTCGGCGTGCCGGTGGTGCCACTGGTGAACAACTGCACCAGCAGGCCGTCGCCGCCGACCGCGACCGCTTCGGCTCCCGGGTCGTCCGCGGAGTGCGCGGCGAGGAGTTCGTCGAAGGAGAAGACCGAGGGCGGCGGCCGGAGTTCGGCCGAATCCGCGGCCGTGGTCGCGCCGAGGGCAGCCTCGACCCGCGTACGTTCACCCGCGATCACGAGCCGCCAGGGCGCGTCGGCGGGGATGTCGTCACCGGGGGCCAGCTTGGCGGCCTGATCGACGTCGGCGATGACCAGAACCGTGCGACTCGCGGTCAGGCGCAGGGCGATGGCGGGTGGGGCGAAGGCGGTGAACAGGGGTACGTGGACAGCGCCGAGCCGCCAGATGCCGAGCAGCGCCACGACCAGATCGGCGGATTTCGACATCAGGGTGGCGACCCGGTCACCGGGGCCGATGCCGAGGTCGGCCAGTGCGGACGCGCATCGCGACGACCGTTCCCGCAGGTCACCGTAGGTGAGGTCGGTGGCGGTGAGGTCCGCTTCGATGACGGTGAACGCGACGGCGTCGCTCGGATGCCGGTCGCACAGCAGACGCGCCGCGCACGCGTGCGGCCCGTCGTAGGTGTCAAGCAGATCGCGCACCCGCCGCGTCAGGTCCGTGCTCATGTCGTCTCCTCATCGGTGTTCGTACCGCCGTGGCCCATCGGTGATCCGGGCCACTGCCGTCTCCCATAGGATGTGGGTCACACCCGCTCCACCACTACCCCCGAAAAGGGGTGAGTCTGTTGACCACCGGTTCTCTCCTTCGCCCACGCGACGGCGACGCGCTGCGTTCGGAGATCCGGTGGGTCGCGACCAAGGCGGGGGTCCCTGTGGTCTTCGGCGGTGAGGTGCACGAGGACACGCTGCTGCTGACGGAATTCGTCGGCACCGTCACCAACGGATTGCGCGGACTTCCGGTGTTGCGCACCTCGGGTCTCGGCGGTCGCGTCATGGATATGCGCCGTCCGGCGTCGGTGACCGATTACCGCAGCGCCGCGTCCATCACCCACCACTACGACGGACCGGTCTCGGGTGAGGGCATCCGCTCGGTCCTCGCGGTGCCGGTGGTGGTGGACAACCGCTCGCGCGCCGTGCTCTACGCGGCGACGCGCGGTGACACCCCGTTGGGCGACCGCACCGTCGACCTCATGGTCGCCGCCGGGCGTCGTCTCACCACCGAGATCACCGTCCGTGACGAAGTGGACCGGCGGCTGCGACTGCTCGAATCGGCGGCGCCGACGACCGAGACCGCGCCCGCCGCCACCGAGGAACTGCGCGATCTGCACGCCGAATTGCGCGGATTGGCGCGTACCGCCTCCGACGAGAAGTTGCGCATCCGGCTGCGCGATGTCTGCGAACGCATGGCCCGCGCCCTCAACGGCGGTCCGGTCCCCGACGCACCGCGCCTGTCGCGACGCGAACTCGACGTCCTCGCCCACATCGCCCTCGGCTGCACCAATCAGGAAGCCGCGCAACGGCTCTCACTCGGGCCGGAAACGGTCAAAAGCTATCTCCGCAACGCGATGACCAAACTCGACGCGCATTCGCGGCACGAAGCGGTCGTCCTTGCCCGCCGCTACGGGCTGCTTCCCTGACGCGGTGATCCCGCGCCCGGGCGATCCCGCGCTCAGGCGTCGGGCAGCAGATCCGGGCGACGGTCGCGGGTGCGGGCGAGGGATTGTTCATGACGCCAGGCGGCGACCTTGGCGTGGTCGCCGGAGAGCAATACCGGCGGAACCTCGAGGCCGCGCCAGGTGACCGGGCGGGTGTAGCTGGGGCCTTCGAGAAGTCCGTCGGAAAACGAATCCTCCCGATGCGACTGCTGATTGCCGAGAACACCGGGGATGAGACGAACGAACGCCTCGGTCATCACCAGGACGGCGGCCTCGCCGCCGATGAGAACGTAGTCGCCGATGCTGACTTCCTCGACGCGCACGCGACGGGCGGCGTCGTCGAAGACGCGCTGATCGATGCCCTCGTAGCGTCCGCACGCGAAGACGAGATGCTTCTCCACCGCCCAGCGTTCGGCGATGGCCTGGGTGAACGGCACACCCGCCGGAGTCGGCACGACGAGCAGCGCGTCGTCGGGGCACACCTCGTCGAGGGCGTCACCCCAGACGGTCGGTTTCATGACCATGCCCGGGCCGCCGCCGTAGGGCGAATCGTCGACCGATTTGTGCACGTCGTGGGTCCACCGACGCAGGTCGTGGACGTCGATCGAGATCAGGCCCTTGTCGACGGCCTTGCCGAGCAGCGCGGTGCGCAGCGGCTCCAGATATTCCGGAAAGATCGTGACGACATCGATCTTCATCGACCCTCCTGGTCTCCACGCCCGCGCACTTGCCTCGACGGTGTCGAGTGGCGTGCCACCCCTACTCCGGATCGAGCAGCCCTTCGGGCGGATCGATGACGACGAGCCGGTCGGCCAGCGACACGGTGGGCACGATGGCGTTGACGAACGGGATCAGGATCTCCCTGCCGTCCTCGGCCGCGCGCACCGAAAGCAGTTCTCCCGCGGCGGAATGCAATACCTCGGTCACGGTGCCGACCGCGGTCCCGTCGGTGAGCTGGACGGCGAGGCCCTCCAGTTCGTGGTCGTAGTACTCGTCCGAATCGCCCGAAGACGGCAGGTCGTCACTGTCGACGAAGAACAGGGTGCCGCGTATCGCGTCGGCGGCGGTGCGGTCGGAGATTCCGGCGACGAACACCAGAAGCCGACCCGAATGCTCACGGGCCGACTCCACGGTGAAGTCGCGAACCTCTTTCGACCGCAACCGACCGCGCAGGGTGACGCCCGGCGCGAAACGCGCCTCCGGCTCGTCGGTGCGAACCTCGACGACGAGTTCGCCGCGCACACCGTGCGACTTGGCGACCCGTCCTACGACGAGTTCCATCTACTGATCGGTATCGACCACGTCGACCCGGATGCCCCTGCCGCCGATTCCGGCGACCAGGGTGCGCAGCGCGGTCGCGGTACGACCGCCACGCCCGATGACCTTGCCCAGGTCCTCGGGGTGCACGTGCACCTCGACGGTGCGCCCGCGGCGGCCGGTGATCAGCTCGACGCGGACGTCATCCGGGTTGGCGACGATACCGCGAACCAGATGTTCGACGGCATCGGCGACGACGGCACTCATTTATTCGGCAGCCTCGGTCTCGGCGGTCGCCTCGGCGGCCTCGTCCTTCTTGGCGGCCTTCTTCTTCGGGGTGACGGCGTCGGCGGTCGGCGCGTTGTCGGCGGCGGCGAGCGCCGCGTTGAACAGATCCAGCTTGGAGGTCTTCGGGGCCTTCACCTTCAGGGTGCCCTCGGCGCCCGGCAGGCCCTTGAACTTCTGCCAGTCGCCGGTGATCTCCAGCAGACGCTGCACGGGCTCGGTCGGCTGCGCGCCGACACCCAGCCAGTACTGCACGCGCTCGGAATCGACCTCGATCAGCGAGGGCTCTTCCTTGGGGTGGTACTTGCCGATGGACTCGATGGCCCGGCCGTCACGACGGGTGCGGGCGTCCGCGATGACGATGCGGTACTGCGGGTTGCGGATCTTGCCCAGACGGGTGAGTTTGATGCGAACAGCCATGCTGATCTGCCTCTTTCGGTGGTTGGTCACGGCGCGATTCAGCGACTCGCACGGTCTGCGAGCCCGGTTTCACGCTTGGAGTGTGTGACCGCCGCGCGGTACGTGACCGGAGACGGGCTGACACTGTCCAGGAAGGACGGTGCATCATTGTGCCAGACCGGTCACCGCGCCCGGAAATCGCCTCGGTCGGAGCGAGGTCGTCGCTCACCGTCGCGGCGAGCCTTCCGCCGGCGTCGTCCGGTACCGCAGCAGGACCACACCGGACCGGAACTGTTTGCTCTCGACCAGCCGCAACGCCGGGACCGCCGTGCCGTCGACGAACAGCCTCGCACCGTGCCCGACCACGACCGGATAGACGAACAGACGGTATTCGTCGACCAGGTCCGCCTCGATCAGCGCGTGCACCAGGGTGATACTGCCGGTGCTCACGATATCCCTGCCCGACTGCTGCTTGAGCGCCCTGACCTCGTCCAACCCGCGCAGGACGATCGAGTTCCGCCAGCCCGGATCGCCGAGCGACCCCGACACGACGTACTTGGTCATCTCGTTCAGATCGTCGGTGATCCCGGTCTTGTCATCGGTCTGTTCGGGCCAGTACTCGCGCATCTGCTCGAAGGTGACCCGTCCGAACAGCACCGCGTCACAGGCGGCGGTGTGCGTCATCAACTCGGCGACGATATCGGCATCGTCCACGGCGTCGTCTCCGACGGTGAACCATCCCTCGCTCGCATCGATGACCCCGTCGACCGTGATGTTCTGGGTGACCACCAGATCCCGCATCTCGAACCTCCTGTCGCAATACGTCCTGTAGATCTGGACGCGACAGCGGACAGGAACTCATCGCTGCCACGCCGAGAAGTGTTCACCGATCTCGGTGACAGACACCTTCTCGCGATTCGAGCGCGGCGGCGTGGCCGACTCAGCGCAGAGTAGCGGTGGGCCCCAGCGGGTGGATCACCGAAGTTTCGGCACTCGACATCACGTCCATCTCCCCTCGCGCACAGTCACCCGAATCGAACACACAAGTGTCTACCGACCGTCAGCGGAAAAGCGGACTCACCCTATAACGTCGACCCGGTCAGCGGTGGCCTGTTACCGGGCCCGATTCGATGACGCGCCCGCGCAACACGACCCACTGCGGGGCGGTGAGCATGGCCGAGTCGATTCGGGGGTCTTCGCGGTAGACGACGAAGTCGGCGGGGGCGCCGGGGG
>NZ_JAFMPL010000138.1:0-17437 GCF_019038455.1 Nocardia noduli | reverse complement strand
CCCCGGACCAGACCTACACCGCCCCCACCGAATCCGCCGCAGCCACGGCCGCGCGATCGGGATGTGACCTGATCTCTCCGATGGCCGCCGCGGCGGTGACCCCGCTGGCCCCCGGTGTGGTGCCCGAGGCGTTCGCGCCGTGGATCGCCAAAGCCGCCACCACCTGCCCCGAGGTCGGTGCGGGGTTGATCGCCGCGCAATTGGAGAACGAGTCCGGTTTCCGCGTCGATGCCTACAACCAGAGTTCGGGGGCGACCGGCCCGGCGCAATTCTTGCCGTCGACGTGGCAGGCCAAAGGGGTCGACGGTGACGGCGACGGTAGCCGTGACCCGCACAGCATCCCCGACGCGGTGATGTCGCAGGCGGCCTACGACTGCGAACTGGCCGAGATCGCCAAGGACGGCCTCGCCGACGGACGCCTGCACGGGGACCTGACCCAACTGTGGCTGTCGATGTACAACTGCGGCCCCGGCGCCACTCTCGGTTCCGGGGCGGTGTGCGGAAACCCCGAAACCCTGGCCTACGTCCGCAACATCCCCGCCCGCGCAGCCCATTTCGCCACAGCCTCACCCGGCGGTGGGTCATGAGGGGGCGTGGGATCGGGGGGCATTCCTCAGCACGCGCGGGGTCGCGGGTGTGGCTGACACCGCCGGGCCTGCTGGACAAGCTCGGGCCCTTCGATCTGGACCCGTGCGCGCACAGTCCGCGCCCGTGGCCGACCGCCGCCCGCCATATCGCCCCGCCCGAGGACGGGCTCACCGCGAACTGGGTGGGTCGGGTGTGGTGCAACCCGCCCTACGGCCGCGAAGTCGGAGTGTGGTTGTCGAAACTGGCCTCCCACGGGCACGGCACGGCGTTGACCTTCGCCCGAACCGACACCATCTGGTTCGCCCGCCATGTGTGGGACGCCGCCACCGCGGTGCTGTTCCTGGCCGGGCGCCTGCATTTCTATCGACCCGACGACACCCGCGCGCCGGCCAACAGCGGCGGCCCGTCGTGCCTGATCGCCTACGGCGAGCACGACGCCACCCGGCTCAGCGACGCCGACCTGCCCGGCACCGTGCTGCATCTGCACCACACCACCAGCGGTGCCCACCGAGCGCGTGCGGTCCAGGCGCGCCGTAGCCGCGCCGGGCGTGAGCCGATCCCCGCCCTCACCGGCGTGCCGACCGCCTGGCAAGAAGTTCTCGACTTCGGGGAGTCACTGCCATGACCACCACAGTGAGCTGGCGCGCTATCACAGCGGCCTTCGTAATCCTCTGCACCGCAACGCTGTCCGGGTGCGCGAGTGCCGGAACACCCTCCGGCGGGGAAGCGGCGGCGGCCTCGGCGCAGCGGTGGTCGCCGCAGGGAAGTGGCCCGCAGGGTCGGCGGGCGGTCGCGGCGACCGCGCTGCCGGTGGATCTGGCCGGTCTCGATCGTGGTGACCCGGATGCGACCGCGCGAGCGGTCTTGCAGATCTGGTTCTCCTGGAACCCCAACGTCGATTCCGGACCCAACGATGCCGCCGCGCGCTCGGCGCCGCTGCTGAGCGCGCAATACCGATCCGCGATCACCTCGACCGGTTCGTTGAGCCCGGGGGCGCGGTGGCTGGAGTGGGCCGCGCGCCACGCCAGCGCCGCGGTGCGCGTGGATGCCTCGACCGAGGCGGTGCCCCCGCAGACCTCGCGCCACGCGGTACGCGCCTACCAGGTGACCCAAACCTGGTTCAGCCCCTCCGGGGAACTGCTCGACACCGCCGTGTTCACGGCCGGAATCCAGTTGCTGCGCAACGGCACCGCCTGGGAGGTGAACCGTGTCGAACAACGATGACCGTGATCCGACGCTGTGGGATCAACCCGAGGACGACACCGACGCGGCGGCCAGCGACGCACGCGCGGTGCAGGACTACTTCGCCGAACGGCCGGTGAACCTGCGCGAACAGAAACTGCGCCCCCGCACCGACACCCCGAGCATGCGGCTACGCCCCGCACCTCTGGCTCCGGCCCCGTCGGATCCGGTCCAGCGACGCGGACCCGAGCCGACGGCGGTGTCGGCGGCCGAGCGAGACGCGTTGCGCGAAGAGCATTCACGCAGCGTGCTGGGTCCTGCCGCCGGAGTGGAGGCGGACCCGGCCGGGTGGGGCTGGCGCGGCAAGGCCAACGCGCTGGGGGCGCGGCTCAAACCCCACAGCGAGGAGGTCGCCCACCGGCTCGCGGTCGAACGGATCCGCCAACCCCTGCCCGGCACGCCGGTGGTGATGGTGTGCAATCCCAAGGGCGGCGGCGGCACCACCCCGGCCACCCTGATGCTGTCCAATATCTTCGGCCAACACCGCCACGGTGTCGTGGCCTGGGACAACGCCGAAACCCGCGGGACCCTCGCCGCGCGCGCGGCGCGCGCGGACCGCAAGGTCCCCACCACCTGGGACGTCGTCGAACACGCCACCCGGCTGTGCTCGGACACCGTCGTCGCCTCCGCGCTGGGCCGGTTCCTGCTGGCCCAGCCCACCGGCGATGAGATCCTGGCCAGCGACCAATCCAGCAAACGCCGCGAGATGATCGGCGCGCACGAGTGCGCCGCGATCCTGGCCGTGCTGGCACGGCACCGCACCATGGTCGTGCTCGACACCGGCAACAACGAACGCAGCGACGCGTTCACCTGGTCACTGGAACACGCGACCGGGCTGGTGATCCCGTTGACCTATCGGCGCGACGCCGCGCACATGGTGCTGCGCGCACTCGACGGGATCGCCGCGCGCGGGCACGAACATCTCATCACCTCGGCGGTGGTCGTGTTGGCCGAGGGCAGCGCGGTCAATCCCGCCGCACGCCACGCCGTGCACGAAGCCCTGGCCCGCGCCGAGATCACCCGCATCACCCACGTCCCGTTCGACCCGGACCTGGCCAGTGGAGAACGGATCGTGCTGTCGCGGCTGGCCGAACCCACGGTGCGTGCCTGGACCCAGGTCGCGGCCACCGTCGCCGACGGACTAGCGCAAACTCTCGCCGCCACCGAACCCGTCCTGGACGCCACCTTCATTCCCGAATCCCGGCCCGCCCCCGACGAATTCGACATCCGCCTGCGCCCCAGACCGGCCCCCGGCCACGGTCCGCGACGCAGCGACAGCCCGCGCGGGGACCTACGCGGGGTGCACCGGCCCGGGGAGGCGGCCGGATGAGGACAGCGACATCACCACGGAGGCAACAGATCATGACAAACCGACCACAGCGCACCAGGGCCCGTCCCGCCGTGCGCATTCTCGCCGTCACCGTGACGGTCGCGGTGTGGCTGCTGCTCGGGGCGGGCATGGCCGCCGCCGCCGCGATCCAGAACCCCCTCGACGGTGTGGCCCCCAACTTCGGGTTGTTCGGGCCCGCGCTGGACACCGCCTGGAAACGGGTCGTGGCCGCGATCTGGGCGGCGGTGCTGATCGGGGCCACCGTGCGGGTCATCGTCGGCGCCTACAAGGTGCGCCGCTCCAAGAACCGCGGCTACGCCGGAGACATGACCGAGGGCATGGAAGACCTCCAGGACGCCCTCGTATCCCTGGGCCTGGCAGGACTGGCCAGCCCCGTCGTCGGCGCGATCCTGTTCGTCGTCGGCGGCTGAAAGACAACGGAGAAAACCCCATGGCAGCAAAAGGATTCGCCGACATCACCCCCGGGCACGACACCGGCCCGGCCCGCTCGACGGCACCGGAGACGACCCCACCGTCGCCCCCGGTCCCGGGCCTCGACGCGCCGAGGACACTGCCCGATCGGGTGCCGTGGAGGTGGGTCGGCGCGATCGCGGCAGCGGTGTTGCTGGTCGCGGTCGTGATGGGGGCGTTGTCGGGCCCGGAGTCGGAGTCGGGCGCGGGGGCCAGTGTGCGGGCCGCGCACGGACCGACCCGGGTCGTGGACAACGTTCCCGCCGGCTACACCCGCGATCAGGCCGGGGCGGCGACCGCGGCGGTCAACATCGTGCAAGCCCTGGCCCAGGCCGGGCACGGCCGCGTGCAGATGGACGCCGTCGTAGCCACCATGATCGCGCAGCATCCCGGTCCGGATCTGGCACGCGCGATCGAGATCGGGCGCGACCGCGCCGCCGAGGACGCGATCCTCAACGTGCTCCCGGCCGCGGTCACCGTCACCGCGTTCACCGACACCACCGCCGAGGTCACGGTGTGGACGATGGGCGTCTCGCGTGCCTCGATCGCGCCGGGCGACCCGGTGTCGGTCATGACCCTGTGGACCACCAACACCGTGTCACTGGTCTGGCAGGACGAGGACTGGAAGGCCGTGGAGAAATCCGGTCGCATCGGCCCCAGCCCCGATGAGGTCGTGGCACCCAATTCCGCCAGCGCGCTGACCAAGCCGCTGTTGGAGGGCTACTACACCTTCTACCTCAACTGATCGAGGGAGCAATCCGGTGAGCGGGATAGGGCGAAAGATCGCAGCGCTGGTGGCGCTGGTGATCGTCGGCGCGGGGGTGATGCTCGCGGCGGCCGCCCCCAGCGTGGGCGCGCCCACCACACCGGGTGTGCCCTCGTCCTCGGACACCGCGAACCTGCCCAAAGGCTTTCCCGCCGACCTGCGCCAATTCGTCGGAGGCACCGACGAATTCCGTTCCGGCCCGTGGTTCTCCGGGCCGTGCCGAGATCGCGGCGGGGACCTGGGCGCCTACATCAACGCCGCGCTGGCGGTGGAGAACCGGCTGATGTACTGGAGCGCGAGCGAACAAACCCGCAAACAGATGATCACCGGAGTCGGCCCGACCGGGCAGATCGAGGCCCACACCGACAGCTCCGCCGAACAAGACACCGAACCCCCGGCCTCCCAACTGCCGAAGGTGTTTCCCGCCGGGGACCCCGCCTACAGCCTGCGCAGCGGGTACTGCGCCGACGATCTCAAACGCTGGTCCACCACCGAGTGGAACACCTGGGGCCTGAACTGGGCCGAACGCCCGGACAAACAGTCGTGGAACGAGATCCGCAAGGCCTCCGGCGTCGACCGCGTCCCGACGGCGGCATGGACCGAGCCGTGTGACGGCAAGGTCGACGCGATCTATTGCAGCCACTCTTTCTGGGTCGACTGCGACCAGGCCGAACCGACACCCGACGACCTGGCCCGCTGCATCGCCTGGAACCGATCGGTCGGCCAACTCCAAGCCGGGACCGCGCAATGGATCAGCGCCAACAAATCCTTCGCCGACCGTTTCAGCGAGACCGTGGCGGGGGTGCCGTCGATGTTGGCGGGCAAGAGCGTCGTCGATGCTTTCTCCTTCCTCTACGGCCAGGCGGTGGAGGTCGTGCGCTTCGTCATCGACCCCCAATCGGTGATCGACGACTGGGCCGATGCCTCCAAGGAGAGCGCGGTGCAGTTGTCGGCGAAAGTGTTGCAGGGCCTGGCCGACGTCGGCGGATTCGACCCCGCCGCACCGTGGTTCCTGCGCTGGTACGCCATGTCGACCGGGATCGGTGTGGTGGTCATGGCGGTGATGACGATCCTGGCGCTGTGGCGCGCATCCTCCAAGGGCGAAACCATCAAAACCATCGGCGGTGACCTGCTCGGATACGCCCCCGCCGGGGTCGTGATGATGCTGTTCGCCCCGATGCTGGCGCAACTGCTCGTGGAGTTGTCCAACGCGATGTCGGAAGCGATCGTGCGCACCTCCGGTCCCGACATGGGCGAGATGATCAACAACCTGGAACGCTTCACCGGCGACCTGACCGCGCCGATGCTGCCCGGCGGGGTCATCGTCGGGCTGATCCTGTTCCTGGGGTTGATCGCCGGAGCGCTCGGTATCTTCTTCGGACTGCTGATGCACGCCAACGCGTTGCCGGTCTTGGCCGTGGCGGCGGGGATCGGATTCGGGATGTGGGTGCATCCGAAATGGCGGCCCAAAGCGTTGCGTCCGGTGCTGGTGTTCATCGGCATCGTGTTCTCCAAACCGCTGCTGTTTCTGTTGCTGGCCGTGGAAACCAGCCTCATCAACGCCACACTGACCGACACCGCCGCAGCCCAGGGTGACACCGGCACGCTCGGCAAACTCTGCATGCTCGTCGCCAGTTTCATCGTCGTCGGTCTGGCTCCCTGGTCGCTGATCAAATACGCGCCCCTGCTGCCCACCCGCGCCGACGCGTTCGGATTCGGCGCGCACTCCGGATCACTGCTGGCCGGAACCCTGGGCGGGGTCGGATCTTCCAGCCACCTGCTGGGGCGCGGACGTGGCGGCGGAGGTGGGGGATCGCGCGACCGCGCCAGCAGCGGAGGCGGAGCGGGCACCAGCGCCGGTGGTGGCGGGCGCGGCGCGCAAGGCGGCGGCGGTGGGGGTGACCCGGGGCCGCGGTGGCGCACCGGGGGCCGCAGCGACGGCCGCAGCCCCACCGAAGCGCGGTTCGGCAACTCCCTGCAACGCCGTGGTCAGAGCGGTGGGGGCGGCGCAGGCGGCGGTTCGGGACGGGGCGCGGGTTCGGGTAGCAAGCGCGCGATGGCCGGGAAGGTGCTCTCGGGTGCAGGCACCGCTGCCTCGCTCGCCGTGCCGGTCGCCGCGCAGGCCTCGGCTGCCGCGTTGAACAAGGCCCGCTCCGCGGCCGAGGCGTCCCCGGGAGAGGCGGAACAGCAGCAATGAGCGAACAACGCACCTACATCCTGGGCGGGGAGATCGCGCGCCGCTCCTGGCTGGGGCTCTCACAGCCGGTGATGGCCAGTTGGGCGATCGCGATCCTCGCCGCGATCGCGCTGTATGTCCTGGCCGGAACCTCGATCTGGACGCTGGCGCTGATCATTGCGGGGCTCGGCGCGGTGTTCGCGGCCACCATGGAATGGAACGGGCAACGTTCCTTCGCCTCGACCCGCCTGCACGCGGTCCGCACCTGGGACCGACGCCGACGCGGCGAACACATCTACCGCCACCACGCCGACCCCGGATACGGTGCGCCGGAACTGGATCCGGGCTGGGAACTACCGGTCCCGCTGGGCAACACCGCACCGGTCGACGTCAGCGGCACCGGCCTGGACGAAATGTTCATCCTGCGTCACGCCAACCCCGGTGAGCGCACCTACTTCTCGGTGATTCTCGCCGTCGACGGGGTCGCCAGCGGGCTACGCGGGGACGCCGCCTACGCCGCCACCTCCGCCGCGTTCGGCGCTTTCCTGTCCAACCTCGCCAAGGCCAGCAGTTTCATCCGCGGCATCCAGTTCGTGCACCGCTCGGTCCCCCACGACATGGCACCCCACGAGCGGTGGGCCGAAGCGCAGGTCAACGCCCTGACCGACCAGCGCCTGTTGCCCGCGGTCGCCTCCTACGGCGCCCTGCTCGACGTGCTCACCCCGCTGGCCGAGGAGCACCGCTCCTATGTGTGCCTGCGCTTCCCCCAGAGCGAGGCGTTCATGGCCGAGACCGCCCGTATCGCGCGCGCCAAGGACGCCACCATCCACGGCGCGATCGCCCAACTCGTACGCGACGAAACCGAGCGCGCCGCACGGCTTCTCGCGATCGCCGGAATGGGCAACGTCGAAGTCTACGGTGAGCGCCGCGCGTGTGCGGTGCTGCGGGCCTGCATCGATCCCGACTACCGACTCGCCCGTCACGGTGACGCCGACTGGGTCCGTTGCTGGCCCACCTACATCGGCGGACGCGACTCGGTCGCGATCGCCCCGGACGGACGCTGGCGCACCCGCATCGGATTCATTCCCGCACGCGCGATCGAACCCGCCCCGCTGGGCCCACTGTGGCTGGCACCGCTGCTGACCGGTGTGGAAGCCGACCCCGGCGACGACGACACCGCCCCCATGCCCACCATCCGCACGGTGTCGGTGCGCATGGACTTCGTGCCCGCGCCCCGTGCCCGCGCGGCCGCGCGCGGGGACTTCACCGCCGATGAGGCCCGCAAAATCAAGGAACGCCAGAAAGGCAAGATCGACGACGGCTCCAGCGACGTGCTGCTGTCGGCCTCGGACCGTCGTCGCCACGACCTCACCCCCGGCTCCGGACACCACGGCGTCATCTACAGCCTCGCCGTCGCGGTCACCGGCCGCGACGAAGAAGACCTCGAACGGGCCTGCCTGCGCGTCAGCGAAGCCGCTAGCGACTCCGCGATCGGCGAAATCGACTGGGCCACCGACGATCACGACATCACCCTGTTCGCCACCCTGCCCCTCGGGCGCGGCCTGGCCGCCACCAGCTACACCCGGTAACCCGCCATGGCCACCACCACCAACCCCACCCACGCGCCCACCGCCGCGACACCACCGCGGCGGCCGCGACGCAGTCTCGTACGCCGCGTCCTCGGACTCCCCGCCCCCGCCACCACCCGCGCGCACCCGGGCGCGGGCGCGTCGCAGTCCGGTCCGGCCGCCCTCGCGCGCCGGGCCGCGCCCAAGCGGCGGCGATGGCTGGACAAACTCGGCTGGTACGAGCACCGCGCCGAAGGGGCCTGGACCACCACCCGCCAAGCCGAGGCGTTGAACCTGGCGACCAGTCGCCGCTCGGTACGCCAGGAAGGCGTCGCGGCCGGGCTGAACAAGATCAGCCAGGAACTGGAGATCCTGGATCCGTTCTCGCTCTACGGCGAGGAGATCTCCGGCATCAACGTCTGCCTCATCGGTGACATCGGAAAAGGCAAATCCTCACTCATCAAGTCCGCCTTCTGCATTCGCCAACTGATCGCCGGACGTCAAGTGGTGATCCTGGACCGCAAACCCCAATCCGGGGCAGGGGAGTACACCCCGATCGCCCGCGCCATGGACGCCGCCTCGATCCGCTTCAAGACCGGCGGCGGAGGCGCGTGCGTGAACCTGCTCGACCCCGCGATCTCCACCGGCGGCGAACACCGCGGCGGACTGGACGGGGTCGTGCCCGCCGGACAGGAAGCACTCGTGCTGGCCGTGCTCGAAGACAGCATGAGCCGCAGCCTCGACGAACGCGAAAAAGCAGCCGTAGGAATGGCATTGGAGATGGTCAACACCGACGCCCGCGCCGAACACCGCGCACCGGTGATCCGGGAACTGGCGATGCGCCTGCTCGACCCCCGCGACGCCGACGGCACCGTGCTGGGCAAACGGTGGGGCGCACGCGCGTTGGAATGGGGCCAAGAACCCGGTCTGGCGTTGCTGCGCCTGGCCGACCGCGACCTCAAAGGGCTGGTCGACCAAGCCACCAGCCCCGACATCCGCGACGCGCTCGAACACAACAGTCTCGTGCATTTCGACCTGTCGGCCCTGCCCACCGACGGACCCGCACTGCGGATCGTGATGACCGTCATCAACACCTGGCTCGCCAACCGCCTGGCCGCCCGCTCCAGCCGATTCCAGCAGACCGTGCTCATCGTCGAAGAGGGCTGGCACGTGGCCCAAGGCAGCACCGGAGAGGTGTTCCAGGCCAACATGAAACTCTCGCGCGGCTTGGGCATGGGCACCGTCTCGGCGTTCCATCACATCTCCGACCTGCCCGAAACCTCCCCGGCGCGCTCACTGATGCAAGAAGCCTCGATCGTGGTCCTGTTCGGCCAGGACCGAGAAGACGACGTGCGCGAGACCTGCCGCATGTATCGACTGCCCGCCGGGACCGAGGAGGCACTCATGCGACTCGGACGCGGGCAGGCCCTGGTCAAGATCGGCAACCGCGACCCGTTCCTGCTCGAACACATTCGCTCACCCCACGAAATCGTGCTCACCGACACCGACACCGCGGTGAAAGGACCCGTCGCCCCGTGAACGACATCGACCCGATCCTGCCTCCGCTGTGGCGAGCGATCCGCGCCAGCCACACCGGCGACGAATCCGACCTGCGCGCGATCACCCTGGCCCTGCTGTGCCTGGCCCACCAAGCCCCGCACCGATGGCAAGCCCTGCTCCAGGACAGCCCCGCCGAGCAGACGCGACAGCTGCCCGCCGCGCTGGCCCGCGTCGTGCCGGGGTTCATCGAACGTGCGAACACGCTACCGATTCAGGACATCGTCGAGATCCCCGAACTGATCGCCGCGATCGAAACCGCGATCGAGGCCGCCACCCACACCGGCCCCGGCACCCGGATGCCCACGCCGCACGTCCAAGCCGAACTGTTCTACGCGCTGCTGCACGCGTTCGCCCGCACCGCCCACGATCGTGACACCGTCGTGTTCGCCTCGTCGTTCGTCGAACGGCTCGCGGTGATGACCACCGCACCCCGCCCCGGTGACAAGGTGCTCGTCCCGGTGGCCGATGCCGGGACCTTGCTCGCCGAAGCCGCGTGGTACATGCGCGCCGACGGCGCGGCCATGGGCCCCGACCACGCCGGAGGCTACGGCGCGCCCGGACCCACCGGGTCGACCGCGGCGGCCTTCTACGACTACCCGCTGCCGCCCGGGGCCCTGTCCGGGCAGACCAGCAGCGCCGACGCGCAACTGCTCGCGCGAATGAATCTGGCGGTCAACGAAATCGACGCCACCCTGATCGTCGGTGCGGCAGAGTCCTTCCCCGCCTTCGCCCACGAGAAATTCGACGTCGTGATGGCCATCCCGTGGTTCAACCAACGCCACCGCTTCACCCGCCACGACCGCACCCCTGGCAATCAATGGGTCTTCGGCGTCCCCCCTGCCGGTAACGCCAACTACGGATGGCTGCAACACACCTACGCCCAACTGCGCCCCGGCGGCCGCGCCGCGATCATCCTGCCGCGCACCGCCACCCGATCACGCCGCCGTGACGAGCACGCCATTCGCGAGGCCATGATCGGCGCCCACGCCGTCGAGGCCGTCATCGGCGTACCCGCACACACCACCGACGCGACCCCGGCCGGATTCGACATGTGGCTGCTCCAACACCCCTTGGTCCCGGACACCACCCACGCCCCGGTGCTGTTCATCGACGCCTCCGCGATCCGGCACACGGTCGGTGACGCCGAACTACTGCGCGCGATCACCCGCATCCTGCACGACTGGCGCGAACACCTCGACCGCTACCACGACCAGCCCGGGATCTGCGTCGGCCTCGACCACACCAGCATCCGCGATCAGGACTACAGCCTCGCACCCCGCACTCACCTGGCCAACCAGCACAACGCCTCTCGCACACCTCACCCGTCACCAAGCCCCACCACGGCCGCCGCGCTACCGCCCGCGGCCGCTGGTGTCGTCGAACCCCTGCGAACCCGACCCCCCCGTCCGGCGCACCGCAGCCCCGGCGACCGAACAGTCGAGACGGAGCCCGTGATGCCACCTGCCCGCACGACAAGCCGATCCGGTGCCACCCGCGAAATCGCGGGCGGCCGTATCCGTTCACAGCCCCGCCAGTGGGGGAGGAGCCTATGAGAGACCACGATTCACGCGATCCCATGCCGATCGCGCCGACCCGGGAACGCTCACTGCTGCCCGCGGGCATGGAACTGGGCCTGTTCCTCGGTGTGGTAGGCGGCACCGGCATCTTCGTCGGCGGTGCGCTCTCGGGCCTGCTGTCGGGCCACGGCATCGCCGCCCCCGGCTGGGCAGGCGCCTACGACACCGTTTTCGCGCTGTTCGGCAACATGAGCGATCCCGCGGCCGCCTGGCCCAGCGACCCCCGACCCGGGCCCGCCTGGTTGACCTGGACCTGCATCATCGTCGTGGCAATCGCGGTCGCATCAGGGATCGCGATGGCACGCGCCGAATTCGACATGCGCCGCCGCCACCGCCGCAAACACACCGGCATGGCCAAAGCCACCGACCTACGCCGCGCCGGACTCGACGCGGACAGCGCCATCGACAAGGCCCGCGCCGAATACCCGGTGCTGGCCTCACAATCACAGAAGTCGCTGACCCAACGACTGCGCCTGCCCAGGCGGTGGCGGCGATGAGACTGCCCGCCCGATTCACCCGCCGCCCGACCGTCAGCCTGGATCCGGCGAAGATGGGCGTCGCCCTGGGAGCCCTCGTCGATGACCCCCGTCAGATCGTCTACCTCCAGCACCGCGACGCGGTCCTGGTCGAAGGTCCCACCGGGTCGGGCAAGACCTGGCGCATCGCCTGCCAATTGGTGCACAGCGCACCAGGATTCGTACTCGCCACCACCACCAAATCCCGCGACATCCTCGGGGCCACGATCGCCGATCGCGTCAAGGTCGGCAGGGTCGCGGTGTTCGACCCCGAAAACCTCACCGAATGGCCCGCCCGCATCCGCTGGTCGATCCTGGCCGGTTGCGAAGACCCCGACACCGCCATCCGCCGCGCCGCGGCCATGGCCAAGGCCATGCCCATGGAAGGCACCAAGAACGGCGGATATTTCGAGAACAAGGCCGCGACCCTGCTGCGCTGCTACCTACACGCCGCCGCACTCGAAAACGTCAGGATCCGCGAGGTACGCAAATGGGTGTCCTCGCGCACCACCACCACCGCACGCGAGATCCTGGCCGCGAGCCTGCCTGACTGGGCCGCCGAACTCGAACAGATCCTCGACTCCGGCTCGGAGTCCTCCGACGACGTCATCGCCGCCGCCGCCCGACTGCTCGAACCCCTCGCCTCTCCGAAACTGATGAAGGCCATCGATGTACCCCAGAACGAATCCTTCGACGTCGCCGACTTCGTACTGCACGAAAAGCTCCGCAACACACTGTATTTAGTGTCAAAAGGCACCTCGGGGTCTATGGCCCCCTTCGTGGCCGCACTCGCGGCCGAGGTGCATCACGTCGCTGACCGTGCCTCCCAGAAACACGCCTCCGGGCGACTGGACCCGCCGGTTCGACTGATCCTCGACGAAGTCAACAACGTCGCCCCCATCCCGGACCTGCCCGCGATCTTCTCCGACAGCGGCGGCCGCGGGATCAACGTGTGGGCCTTCGCGCACAACCAAGCCCAGAACCAGCAACGGTGGGGCACCGAGGGCGGCAAGATGCTGGCCTACTCCGCGCCCGCGATGCTGATCCTGCCCGGTATGCGCGGCGACGAGCTCAACGACATCTCCCGCCTGATCGGCAACAGGAAAGAATGGCGCGCCACCATCGGCAGCGGCCGCCCCTCCTATCAGCTGCACGACGAACCCGTCATGACCGCCGCGGAACTGCGCGAGATGGACACCGACCACGGGCTGCTGCTCTACCGCAACGCGCCCCCGGTGAAAGTGCACCTGCCCACCGTCTGGCAGATCCCCGAACACAAGGCCCGCGTCCAAGCCTCACTGGCGGTGTTCCAACAGATCATCACCAGCGGCAAGGTGCCCGACGACTACCAGCCCGGCAAACCGACCACCCTGGACAAGGACTCTCGATGACCAACGCCCCCAACGCCGAGAACATCACCCAGTCCGCCCAGGCCGCGCCCGAGGGCAACCAGAGCGAGCCCGCCGAGCTGGTCCCCAGCGCCTTCTCCTGGGACAGCCTCGACGTCCACGGCGCACGGCAGCTGTGGGAGGACCTCACCGAATGGGTCGACTGGCTGCGCTACACCTACCAGCTCGAATCCCGGATCAAACCGTGCTGGTATCGCCACAGCGCGGTCCGTGAGGAACTCACCGCGCTGATGGTCGCCCACAAAGCGGTCTACATGACCGAACCCGCTGCGGTCGGCACCTACCGCGAAGACCTCATCTCCTGGCACACACAGTGGTACCGCGACTCCCTCGAGGCCCTCGTCCGCCTCCTCGCCGACTGCTCGCGCGACCACTGCGCCCACATCCTCGCGCCCCCACGCGTACCCGTCGAAGATCCCGAGCGCAAGAAGTTCATCGACGAGGACGTCCAAAGGCACGCAGGCCCAGCCGAGTCCACGACCGGCAATCCACAAGACCTGCCGCATCCCGCCCACTACAGCGAGCAGCAGATGCAGGACGCGATCAACAGCGGCGCAGCGGTGCTCATGAAGACACCGCCCGAAAGCCCACGACACGTCTCGCTCGACCAGCAGCTATGGACCGAGGACCCGTCCACCGGCAACTGGACCACCGCCCCGCAGGGGTGACGACCTCGCGACTTCACCCCACGACCTACCGCCACGAAAGGACCTGATCATGGCATCCGAATCATCGACCACCGCAACGAGTTCCACCTCCACCGGGCCAGCCACGGGTCTGTGGCAACGACTGGCCTACCTGCTGGCGGCACTGGCGATGAACCGTGCCGCACGCCAGATCCGCGAGCGACAAGACGCCCTCGCGCGTATCCCCGTCGGCGACGACGCCGCGATGGCACGCCACGCCGAGAAGACCACCGCCGCGCGTACCGCCGCCGAAACACGGCTGGCCGGACTGAATCTCGCCGCACCACGAGACCAACTGGCCGCCCATCTCACCGACGCACTGACCTGGAGCGACAGCTCGCCGATCGCGCGCAACGCACTGGATCGACTCGTCGCCTGCTTCGACCGCGAATTCGGAATCAAGATCGACCCGTCCGGACGCACCATGACCCTGGATCCGGCCTTTCCGGGACACGAGGTCCAAACCGCGATAGAAGAAGACGCGACCTGGCTTCGCCACAAATCGGCGGCCCACGCCGTCACCACCCTGATCGCGGCAACCTCACTCTCGCCACCGGCACAGGCCGAGGTCACCGACATCGTCAACGCCTGGGCGATGACCACACCCACGAATTCGGCGACCATGGACTCGGCCGCGCTGACCCCCGAGGCGATCACCCGGCGTCGCGACGAACTCGCCACCGCACTCGCAGGCACAGCACTCGACGAGCACGACCGGCTCGATGCCCTGTTCATGGTCGACTACCTCACCGACGGTCACGATCATCCCCGCGCCGTGGACCTGCTCGACACCCCGGCCGTGTTCACCCAGACCATCGCGCCGCCACCACCTCGAACGGCACCCTCGCCCGAGGGCGAACACCGCGGCCCATCACCGGCACCCCCCTCTGTCGATCCGTACCAGGACCAATCCCAGGGACCGACCCTGAACACGGCGACCGCCGCGACCTCAGCGCAGGGCGGACCGTCCGACAGCGCGGCCGCCGATCCCAACTCACCGCCGCCACACCACGACAACGGCGGCGACGGTGGCGGCACACCCGACCAGAGACCCGCGACCGGGCAGCCACCTGCCGCTGGGTCACAGTCCACACCCCCGCCCGCGGCGTCAGCGCCACCTTCGGCCGCGCCCTCCGACCATCTCCAGCCCGAATCCACCCAGTCGACGGCCGCAGTCGATCGTCCGGAATTGAGCAAGCAGCTACGCAAGTTCGCCGACAACGTCGTCGCCCTGCACCAACTGGCCGAGCGCTTCGCCGACAATCCCGGCCTGGCTCTGACCACCGACATGCACACACTCGTCGACCGGATCCAGACCCAACGCGAGCAGTTGCTCGCCGTCGCCGAGACCGGTCCCGGGTTGGCCCCGGTCGAACGCACCCAGATCCGCGCGACCCTGCACGACATCGAATCGGGCAAAACCGAACTACCCACCCTGCTGTGGATCGAGGAGGGCGCCAAACGCGACACCGACGAGCACCGCCACCTCGCGCGCGGCAGGAACATCGCCGCCGCCGCGGTATCGCACGTCACCGAAACCCTCGACAACGCAGAACTCTTCACCCCTGTCGAACCCGCCGCAATGGCTCGACTGCCTGCCACGATCCGCGAACCCCTGCACAACATCATGGCCTCGCTCAACGACGACAGCGGCCCGGTCGAGCAACGTCGTGACCGATACAGCACCGCCACAGTGCAACTACACCAGCGTCTGGCCGACCTCGGCGTCGACGAGGACACCCGCACCAAGATCGGCAGCTTCCTTCGCTACGACCTGGCCCGCGCCGAACCGGCCGAGCGTCCCGCCCGCGTCGTGCGCGAGATGACCGCCCTGCTCGACAGCACCGGTGTGCTCATCGAACCCGGCAAAAGCCCGCGTCCGGACCGCGAGGCCATCACCGCGTCCTTGCACGACCTCGGCCAGGTCATCGAAGCGGTCGCCGCCGGATCGGGCCGCCGTGATCGCCTACTCGATGACTACCAGAAGGCGTTGAACACCCTGGGACGACATCTGGTCGACGCCGGAGCCGACCAGTCGACCCGTGCGGTGGTCCGCGCCACCATCGACAACCACGCCAAAACCGCGGCAGCGCACGCGGTCACAGGCAAAGACCGCCGAGCCCGCTGGGCCGAACGCGCAACCCCGGTCCCCGACAGCGCACACGGGCGCCCCCGCGCCCCCTCGGCGGTCGCCGAGCCGCTGTCCTCCACACCCCCCACGGATCGACGCGGGGCCAGCACCTACACCTCGCAACAACGGCGCCAACAGTTCTGGCGGCAACGCACACACCGCCGTGCCGATTCCACTCGACGCTCCCACGCCTGAGCCGAACCCGGGCACCTCAGCGAAGGGACCCCCCGTGATCAACCGACCCGCAACAACCTCGACATCGATTGCGGCACAGCATGTTCTGCACAGCTGGTGCCCCCCGACACAGGACCGCGGCCGCTACCGTGCGCTTCTGCAAACCCTCGACTCCAGCTACACCCGGGTCCAATCCGAACAGCAGGCCCGCTGCGCGTCGCTCTGGCTGGCCCGCCGCTGGCTACAGCACCACGCCAGCCGACATACAGGCCAGGGGTCGGCGGCTGTGCCGTACCGCGCCAGCGTCGACGAGATGTCGGGCGATGTGGTGCACCGTCCGGGCATCTACGAGGCGTGCGGGCCCGCCGCCGAAGTCGTCACCGCCCTGGGTGTTCTCGCCGATGCCCGCGGCGAGCGCACCCCGGTTACCGGGAACCCCGATATCGACGCCGCAACATTGTCCGCACTGCTCGACGCCTACGAGCCATGCCTACGTCAACTCGCCACCACCGACGACCCGAATCTGCGGCACTACCGCATCCTGTTGCGCCACAACATCGCCGCACTGCTGACCACCAGCACCATCCCGCCCACAGTCCACCAGCAGGCCAGCGCCCGACTGCGCGGTGCCGATCTGTCCCGACTCATCCGCGCCGACGGCGCGTTCCTCACGGTCATCGATCACCCGAATGCCCACCACCCAGACACCCCGCCACCGGCCACCGAGCGGCGGCCGAGCGAAGAACGCTTCGCCAGCGCACGCCATGCCCGCGAATACCTCATCCACACACTCACCACCGACACCCTCGTCTCCACCCGCGACGACGTCCCGGCCAGCTTGAGTGTCGAGATCCTCGACACCCGCACCACCCCACCGACGGTGGCCTACCAGATCGGCGGCACCGCAACCGATATCGCCGACACTCTGGCAGCGGTCACCGACTTCGACGGCGCCTACCTGCTCGGCATCCCCGACATCGACGCGCGACTGCTGACAGCGCTGGTCGCCGACTACCGCCACAACGCCACCACACTCGCCGCACTCGCCACCGACCACGACCGCACCGACGACGATTCCGACGCGCACCTGGTCTGGCTACTGCACACCCACCAGCAACGCCGCCGCGAAATCGAGGCGATGCTCACCGACACCGACCTCGCCGCGCACACCAGCACCATCACCGCCCAGATGGCGGCCGCCGACGCCGTTCTCGGCATCGGCCCAGCGCCCCACGCCGCAGACC
>NZ_JAFMPL010000137.1:0-17725 GCF_019038455.1 Nocardia noduli | reverse complement strand
CGCAACTACTGCCGCTGCTACCGCTACCGCTGCTACCGCTGTCGCCCCCGCCGTAAGATCCGCCACCGCCGCCGCTTCCACCTCCACAGCCGGCTGCGCCGGTGTACCGGGTGCTCGACCGATGGCTCGCGGCGGCCCAGCGGTCGCGTTCACGTCGCGAATCCCGTTCCCGGCGGTCCGAGAAGACCATGTAGCCGAGCATCACGGACACCACGATCAGGCCGAGGCCCAGCCAGAGGTTCGGCCAGAGCACCAGAAGACCGAAGACGAACAACGACCCGGATACAACACGTACCCCCATGAGAATCTCCCCCCGACAGCCCTCCCCCGAGAAGCCGTGTCACAAGGGTACGTCCGGTCGCCGACCGGCCGCCAGCACAATTACGGGACGGAAGAATCGATCGTTCGGGAAGCCCGGGTCGGGAACGGGGGGATTCGGTGCGCGGGAGCGATTCAGTTCGCGGGAGCGCAGGTGTCACGCAGCGAGCACGCACCGCAGGACTGGCCGCAGCCGCCCTCCTCGCGCACCGGTACGAGCCCGGCGATGGCGCGGCCCGCCGCGTTGACGCCCGCGCCGAGGGTGAACAGCGCGACCACCATGGTGGCGGCGGCGACACCGAGGGCGATGCCCCAGCTCGCGGCGGAGGCGATCAGACCGCCCGCGAAGAGCAGCAGGCCCGCCGCGACCGAGGTCGGCGCCGCGACGTGGTTCGCGATGCGGAAGGTCTCTTCGGTGGACAGCGCGTCCTCGGTGTGGACTCCGACGAACCTGTTGCGCGGAAGTTTGCCGGTCAGTCCGAGCACACCGGTCGCGATGGCGACCAAGGCCAGTACGAACAGGGCGAGAGCGACGACGAACACCCAGGCAGGGTATCGCACCGACGCGCGCGGATCGCGGGGCGCTCCGGTTTTCGGTCCGACGACCCGGACGTTCTACCCTGTATCACGTAGTTCGTCCCAGGAAAAATGTCCCGGATACTTTGTCCGGAAATTCGCGAGAACAAGAAGGCAGGACCGTGCAGGACACTCGTGCAACCGAAAGCGATGTACCCGAGCACAGGTACAACGCCGACCTCGCGGGCCGCCTCGAGAGCCGGTGGCAGCGGCTATGGGAGGAGCGCGGCACCTTCCACGCGCCCAACCCGACCGGGCCGCTGGCCGGCGACACCCCGCCGGACAAGCTGTTCGTGCAGGACATGTTCCCGTACCCGTCGGGCGCGGGCCTGCACGTGGGACATCCGCTCGGATATATCGCCACCGACGTCTTCGCCCGGTACCACCGGATGAACGGCCGCAATGTGCTGCACGCGCTCGGCTACGACGCCTTCGGCCTGCCCGCCGAGCAGTACGCGGTGCAGACCGGCGCGCATCCGCGTGACACCACCGAAGCCAATATCGCCACCATGCAGCGTCAGCTGGACCGGCTCGGACTCGGCCACGACCGCCGCCGGTCCTTCGCGACCACCGATCCGGAGTACTACCGCTGGACGCAGTGGATCTTCCTGCGCATCTACAACGCGTGGTACGACCTGGAACTGGGTCGGGCCCGTCCGATCGCGGAACTGGAGGATCAGTTCGCCTCCGGCGCAAGGCCCGCGCCCGAGGGCCGGGCCTGGGCGACGATGCAGCCGTCCGAGCGTCGAGCCGTGATCGACTCCTATCGTCTGGTGTACCAGACCGATTCGGTGGTCAACTGGTGTCCGGGTCTTGGCACCGTGCTGTCGAACGAAGAGGTCACCGCCGACGGGCGCAGCGAACGCGGTAATTTCCCGGTCTTCCGTAAGCGGCTGTGGCAGTGGATGATGCGCATCACCGCCTACTCCGACCGCCTGGTCGACGATCTCGAACTGCTGGACTGGCCGGACAACGTGAAGTCCATGCAGCGCAACTGGATCGGGCGTTCGCGCGGCGCGCAGGTGAAATTCGACGTCGACGGTGCGCGGATCGAGGTCTTCACCACCCGCCCCGACACCCTGTTCGGCGCGACCTATGTGGTGCTCGCGCCCGAACACGATCTGGTCGACGAACTGACCGCGTCGGCATGGCCGGAAGGCACCGATCCGCGCTGGACCAACGACGGCGCGGCCACCCCCGTCGAAGCCGTCGCCGCCTACCGGGCCTCGATCGCGGCGAAAACCGATCTGGAACGCCAGGAGAACAAGGAGAAGACCGGCGTCTTCCTCGGTGTTCACGCCGTCAACCCGGCGAGCGGCGCGGCGGTGCCGGTATTCATCGCCGATTACGTGCTCAGCGGTTACGGCACCGGCGCGATCATGGCGGTGCCCGGTCACGATCAGCGCGACTGGGATTTCGCCAGCGCGCTGGGATTGCCCATCCGGCAGGTCATCTCCGGCGGCGACATCACCGAAGCCGCGTACAACGGCGACGGCGCACTGGTCGATTCCGATTACCTGGACGGACTCTCGGTCGAGGAAGCCAAGGCGACCATCACCGCCAGGCTCGAACAGGACGGCCACGGCAAGGGCACCATCCAGTACAAACTGCGCGACTGGCTGTTCGCCCGTCAGCGCTACTGGGGTGAACCCTTCCCGATCGTCTACGACGAGGACGGCGCACCGCACGCGCTGCCGGAATCCATGCTGCCGGTACTGCTTCCGGAGCTGGACGATTTCGCGCCGGTGACCTTCGACCCGAACGACGCGGATTCCGAACCCTCGCCGCCGCTGGCCAAGGCCACCGACTGGGTCAGTGTCGAACTCGACCTGGGCGACGGGCCGAAGAAGTACCGGCGCGACACCAACGTCATGCCGAACTGGGCCGGAAGTTCCTGGTACCAGCTGCGTTACGCGGATCCGACCAATACCGACGAGTTCTGCGCGAAGGAGAACGAGACGTACTGGCTCGGCCCGCGCACGGCCGAACACGGTCCCACCGATCCCGGCGGCGTCGACCTGTACGTCGGCGGCGTCGAGCACGCGGTGCTGCATCTGCTGTACGCGCGGTTCTGGCAGAAGGTGCTGTTCGACCTGGGCGAGGTCAGCGGGTGCGAACCGTACCGGCGACTGTTCAACCAGGGCTACATCCAGGCCCACGCCTACACCGACGAACGCGGCGCGTACGTGCCCGCCGCCGAGGTCGTCGAACGCGAAGGCACGTTCTACTGGACCGACGCGACCGGCACCGAGATCCGGGTCTTCCAGGAGTACGGCAAGATCGGCAAATCGCTCAAGAACGCCATCTCGCCCGACGAGATGTGCGATCTCTACGGCGCCGACACCTTCCGCTTCTACGAGATGTCGATGGGTCCGCTCGACACCTCGCGGCCGTGGGCGACCAAGGATGTCGTCGGCGCGCACCGCTTCCTCCAGCGCATCTGGCGCCTGGTCGTCGACGAGGAGACCGGCGCGGTGCGCGTCACCGAAGACGTCGCCTCCGACGAGACCCAGCGTCTGCTGCACAAGACCATCGCGGGCGTGGACGAGGATCTGGCCGCGCTGCGCGACAACACCGCGGGCGCGAAACTCATCGAGCTCACCAACCACCTCACCAAGACCTATCCCGGCGGCGCACCGCGTCTGGTCGTGGAATCCCTGGTCCTGATGCTCGCCCCGCTCTCACCGCATATCGCCGAGGAGCTGTGGGAGCGCCTCGGCCACCCCGAGTCCCTGGCCCACGGCCCCTTCCCGGTCGCCGACCCGGCCCTGCTGGTGGACGAATCGGTGGAATACCCGATCCAGGTCAACGGCAAGGTGCGCGGCCGAATCCGCGTCCCCGCCGACGCCGACACCGCCACCATCGAAGCCGCCGCCCTGGCGGAGGAGAAGATCGCCGCCATCCTGAACGGCGCCACACCACGCAAACTGATCGTCGTCCCCGGCCGCCTGATCAACATCGTCGCCTGAATCCTCCGCCCGAAGGGTCGGCCCCACCCTCCTCCGACAGCGGACACCGGTCGCTGTCGGAGGAGGGTGGGGGCACAGCGCATGATCCACGGGCGCAACCCCGCGTCCCACTGCGGATCGATCACCCGAAGGTTCAGGGGCGCTTAGGATCTCGGCATGTCGTATGCACTGTATGCCTGGGGGAATTTCATCTACGAGGTCGGCCTGGATCGGGATCCGGGGTGGCTCGACCCGGCGCTGCTGCGTGGGGAGCGGGATGTGGTGAGCGAGGTTCTGATGATCGAGGACACCGAGGCGCTGCGGGTGAACGGGCCCGGGACGATCTTCAAGGTCGACGGGGACCACGTCGACGGGTGCGATCTGGTCGGGCGCGATCTGAGCAGTGCCGACTGGCGGGTGGAGCAGATCCTGGTACGGACGGACGGGACCAGAGAGGATGCGCTGCGAATCATGGCGGTGGTCGAGGAGGGCGGCGACTACTGGGCCGACGACGCGCCGCAGCAGAACCCGGTCGGCCGCGGCGAGGTCGTGACCACCTGGGGGGACGAGCATGGTCAATGGGATATGGCCCTCGTCCGCCTCGATGTCACGGGGTGAGGGCTACAGCAGCCGGTCGGCCGACCCGGATGATCACGTCGGGGGTAGGAGGACGTCGTCGAGGGTGACCATGGACAGGTTGCGTTCCCGGATGATGTCGACGAGTTGGCCGTAGCAGTGGGTGACGGCGGGGGCGTTGGCGTGGCCGATGACGATGGTCTGCGGGTTGAAGTATTTGTGGGCGCATTCGATGAGGTATTCCTCGGTGATCACGCCGGAGTCGGAGAGAGAGCCGTACCACATCACCGGGACGGTGTAGCCGAGGTCGGCGGCGACCCGGTCGACGGTGGCGTTGTGCCTACCGAAGGGCGGGCGGTAGTACGGGGTGCCGTCCACGCCGAAGGTGTTGTGCAGGTAGGTTTTCGCGCGCGAGAGCTGTGAGGAGACGGCGCTCGCGGAGATGGCGGTGAGGTCGGCGTGGTCCCAGGTGTGGTTGGCCAGCTGGATCTGGCCCGAATCCACCAGGGGGCGCAGTTCGTCGCGGTGGATCGTCCACGAGTCGTAGTACGCGGTGACGAAGAAGGTGAAGCGGGCGCCGGTGTCCTTGGCGAAGCGGATGTAGGCGCCGACCACCTCGGGGCTCGCGCCGTCGTCGACGGTCAGCGCCATGCTGGAGCCACGGCCGGGCAGCGCGGTGATGGTCTGCGCGGCGATGGGCGTCTTGGGCCCACCGGGCGGGGGCGGCAGCTGCGGGCGCGGCGCCGGTGTGGCGGGCGGCAGTACGGGCATGCCGTCGGCCGATCCGCTGTTGATCGGGTCGCCTTCGGCTACGGCACAACCGGTCAACGCCATGGCGGTACCGGCGGCGAGCATCGACAACAAACGACGACGTTCCATGATCCATACCTTCGGGTCTGCTCGGACTGGTGCACGCACCCGTCGGCGGACCCTGGCCGGGGCGAACAGCCCGGACTGTATCCACCCGATCTGGCCGCCGGGTGAACACCACGCAGCTGTAAGCAAACCGAGACAATTAGGACTAAAGAGTCCAAGCGGTCGGGAGGTATGTCACGAGAGCCCCGATCAGTACGGGCGCAGCACGATCTCGGTGGGATGACCGTCGCGCGGCGTCTCGACGGCATTGCGCACCGCGCTCGCGACGGTCTCCGGGGTGAGGAATTCCTCCGGCTTGTACTCGCGCCCCTCGCCCGCGACGATCGCGCGCTGCATATCGGTATCGATACGCCCCGGGTGGATCGAGGTGACCCGCAGCCGCGGTTCCTCCTGGCGCAGCGCGTCCCCGAAGGCGCGCAATCCGAATTTGCTCGCGGCGTAGGACGCCCAGCCCGGATGGGCGCGCAGGCCCGCGCCCGAATTGACCAGCACCACGTGACCGCTCGCGACGCGCAGGGCGGGCAGCAGCAGCCGCGTCAACTCGACGACCGCGATGAGATTGGCCTCCAACGTATTACGCCACTGCTCGACCGAGGATTCGGCGATGGTGCCGAGATCGGCGATACCCGCGTTGTGCACGAGCACGTCCAGCCGCGTGATCGGGGCGACGGCCTCGGCGACGGCGTCGTAATCGGTGAGCGAGACGGGCCAGCCGGTCGCCTCCGGCAGATCCTCGAGTATTCCGCGCAGCGAATCACCGGATCGGGCGCCGAGCAGCAATTCGTGCGTCGGCGCCAGTTCACGGGCGATGGCGGCGCCCAATCCCCGGCTGGCACCGGTGATCAAGGCGGTCGGCTTCGGCAGGCTGGTCACGGCGGTCATGCGCCCCACCGTAGTGGCAGCGCGCGAAGGCCGCCGCCGCGTGTCGCCGTACATCCGCCGGTCGACGGCAGGATGGACAGGAGTGAATCGGCCGGCGACGACGCGGTGTCCGGAAACACACCACTGAGCAGGCATATTCCCGGGTGCCGTCGGAGAATAGGTGGATGGCACATCCGGGGTTCACCCCAACACAGCTCGCGGCCCGCGCCGCCTATCTGCTGCGGGGAAATGATCTGGGCACCATGACCAGTGCCGCGCCCCGGCTCTATCCGCACATGTGGAGCTGGGACGCGGCATTCGTGTCGGTCGGGCTGGCACCGCTGAGCGTCGAACGCGCGGTGGTGGAACTGGACACACTGCTGTCCGCGCAGTGGAAGAACGGGATGATCCCGCACATCGTCTTCGCCAACGGCGTCGACGGCTACTTCCCCGGCCCGGCGCGCTGGGAATGCAGGAAACTCGCCGCCAACGCGCCGGACGGCCCCGACACCTCCGGGATCACCCAGCCGCCCGTGCACGCCATCGCGGTGCAGCGCATCCTGGACCATTCGCGCAGGCACGGCCGCAGCACCAGGGCGGTCGCGGAGGAATTCCTCAATCGGCGGTGGCCGGATCTGGTGCGCTGGCACCGCTGGCTCGCGCACGCCCGCGACCCGAAGGAGAACGGGCGCATCACGCTGTACCACGGCTGGGAATCCGGCATGGACAACTCACCGCGCTGGGACCGGGCCTACGACAATGTGGTCCCGGGCGCGCTGCCGCCGTACCGGCGCGAGGACACCGTGATCGTCTCCGATCCCACGCAGCGCCCGAGTGACCGCGAGTACGACCGCTACCTGTGGCTGGTCGAGCAGATGCGCCGCGCCGGATACGACGACTACCTGCTCGCGTCGAGTATGAGTTTCGCCGTGGAGGACGTTTTCGTCACCGCGATCTTCGCGCTGGCCTGCGAGGTGCTCGCCAATATCGGCGAGGAGTACAAACAGCCCAACGCCGACGTGCGCGACCTCTACGCCTGGGCCGATCGCTTCCGCGCGGGCGTCGTCGCCACCGCCGACGCCAGAACCGGCGCGGCACGCGATTTCGATGTCCGGCTGCAACGGTGGATCAATACCGAAACCCTGTCCGTCTTCGCCCCGTTGCTGTGTGGCGGCCTGCCACGCGATACCGAGCGCAGCCTGCTGCGCCTGTTCGAGGGGCCGCGCTACTGCGGTCATCCCGATCTGCGCTACCACCTGCCGCCGTCGACTTCCCCGGTGTCCAAGGACTTCCGGTCCCGCGAGTACTGGCGCGGTCCGGTCTGGCCGGTCATGAGCTGGCTGTTCTCGTGGGTTTTCGCCCGTCGCGGCTGGGCCGAGCGCTCCTACACCTTGCGGGCCGAGGGTTTGCGCCAGGCCAGCGACGGCAGTTTCGCCGAGTACTACGAACCGTTCACCGGCGAACCGCTCGGCAGTATGCAGCAGTCGTGGACCGCGGCGTCGGTGCTGGACTGGCTCGGATAATCGACCCTGGCGAACAGTTGGCGAATACATCACCTACCCCAGTGGTGACAGTCAAAGCTATTGGCTATCGTCGAACATCATGCACAGAACTCGTTGGAGATCGATTCGTGTGATCGCATTGTCCGGCATCGCACTGGGCAGCATCCTCACAGCGACCACGCAGACCGCGCAGGCGACGCCGACCGGTCCCGATGTGTCGTCGTGGCAACACATCGACGGCAGGATGATCGACTGGTTCGCCGTGCGGCGGTCAGGACATCAGTTCGCCATGGTGAAGGCGACCGAGGGGCTCAGCTACGTGAACCCCTATTTCGTGCCCGACAGCCTGCTGATGCGCGCCGCGGGCGTCGCTCGCGGGACCTACCACTACGCCCAGCCCGGCCTGCCGCCCGAACCACAGGCGGCGCTGTACGCCGCGGTGGTGCTCGGCCAGAACGGCCCGCTCGACCTGCCGCCGGTCCTCGACATGGAACATTCCGGCGGCCTCGACCCGGCCGGACTCATCGACTGGACCCACCGCTACCTGAACACCGTGCGCACGCTGACCGGCCGCATGCCGATCATCTACACGTATCCGAATTTCTGGAAGTCGGCGATGGCGAATACGAACGCGTTCACCGCCTACCCGCTCTGGATCGCCGACTACCGGGGCAACGACCAGCCCGAGGTCCCCGGCGGCTGGCCCGCCTGGACGTTCTGGCAGACCACCGACAGCGGCAGCATCCCCGGCATCTCGGGCGGCACCGACGTCAACGTATACAGCGGCGCCCAAGGCGATTTCGCCCGCTTCGCGCATATGGGCGGTCTGACCGGCAGCGGCTGATCCCACCGGGGCCGCTACCCGAACGCGTCCGGGCAGCGGCCTCGCGAACAGCTACACGCCGATGCGGCCGTTGTTCTTCCACACCACCGCGACCGAGGGACGCGGCTGAGCGGTACCGCCGTCGGGCCAGTGCGACAGCGGGTTCTCCGGGGTGGCGTCGTCGGCTTCGCCCGGATGCTGCACGCAGACGATCACCCGGGATTCGGTGACGATCGGACCGCAGGTCTCCGCACCCTTCGGGACCGTCAGGAACTGTTTGGTCTCACCGCGATCGGGTCCGTCCAGGACCACCGAGAACAGGCCGTCATTGGTTTTGAGGGCGTTGCCGTCGGTGGAGATCCACAGATTGCCGTAGGCGTCGAAGGCCAGATTGTCCGGGCAGGAGATCGGGCTGACCTTGGTCTTGTCGAATCCGGCGAAATAGGTGTCGGCGGCGGCCGGGTCGCCGCAGACCAGCAGCAGCGACCAGGTGAATTCGGTTCCGGTGTGGTCGTCGTCGATTTCGAGGACCTGACCGTTCTTGTTCAGTTTGCGGGGATTGGCCTCGTCGGGGCCCGCGACGGTGCCGTCCTTGCCGCGATTGTCGTTGTTGGTCAGGGCGACGTACACCTTGCCGGTGTAGGGATTGGCCTCGAAATCCTCGGGGCGGTCCATCTTGGTCGCGCCGACCTTGTCGGCGGCGAGCCGGGTGAACACCGCGACCTCGGCGGCGGACAGGCCATCGACCAGCGACTTGCCCTTACCGTCGGTTCCGGTCTCCAGCAGCGGAATCCACTGGCCCTTACCGGTGAAACCCTTGTCCGAGGGCACCGTGCCGGAGCCGTCGACCTTGTCCGGGTGATCGCCGCTCAGTTTGGCGACATACAGGGTGCCCGCGTCGAGGATCGTCATGTTGTGCCGCGTGCTGGCCGCTCCGCTGCCGGACTGGATCTTGCGGGAGGAGACGAATTTGTACATGTAGTCGAAGCGTTCGTCGTCACCGGTGTAGGAGACGACATCGCCCGCCTTGGTCACGTAGATATTGGCGCCCTCGTGCTTGAGCCTGCCCATCGCCGAATGTTTCACCGGCGTCGAGGTGGGATCCCACGGGTCGACCTCGATGACATATCCGAATCGGTTGCCTTCGTTGGGTTCCTGCGCCAGGTCGAAACGCTTGTCGGTGCGCTCCCACTGGTTCGGCGTGGTGGCGCCCTTCGGGTATCCGTACCGCTTGGCGCGCGGCTTGTCGAGCGGATCGCTGATCTTGTCGCCGTTGGCGAAGTATCCGTGGAAATTCTCCTCGCCGGAAAGCACCGTGCCCCACGGGGTGACGCCACCCGCGCAGTTGGCGAAGGTGCCGAGCACCTTGGTGCCGCTCGGGTCGGCGGCGGTCTTGGTGAAGATGGTGCCCGCAGCGGGGCCGGTCAGCGTGAATTCGGTGTCGGCGGTGATCCGGCGGTTGTATTTGCCGAAGACCGGCGTCAGTTTGCCGGTGGCGGATTCACCCTTCACCTCGACGACGGTGAGCCCGTGCGCGGCTTTGGTGATCGCGATCTGCTCGTCGGTCGGGGCGTCCTTGTTGTAGCCCCTGAACATCTGCGGACCGGTGGTGTATTCGTGATTGACCACCAGCAGATAGGAATTCGGCTGACCCTCGATCGGCAGCAGCGCCGCGAAATCGTTGTTGTAGCCGAACTGCTTGGCCTGGGCCGCCGGGGTCTGCTTCTCGAAATCGAAAGCGGGCGCGTCGGCGAAAAGGGGATCACCCCAGCGGATCACGACGGACTGCTGATAGCCGTCGGGGATCACCAGCGCGTCTTCCTTGTTGGGCGCGACGGCGGTGAAATTCGTGCCGGTACCGGCGGATCCCGCGGGAGTGTAGGTGGGGGTGACCGAATTCGCCGAGGCGTCGTCGTCGCCACAGGCGGCGAGCGCGCTGCCCGCACCGACCGCGAGGACCGCGGCGGCACCGCCCTTGATCAGGCCGCGCCGGTTCAAGGAGCTGACGATATCGCCGAAGTACGCCCCCGCCGAGGTGTTGGGCGCCTCGTGGAAACAGGCGTTGGCGCATTTGTATTCGCACGTCACGGACGCACGCGCGGACTGGCCGTCATGCTTCACGAAGAGGGCGAGGGGTTTCGAGATCACGATGACTCCCTGGATTGATCCGACGCGCCGCACGCTAAACGCCTCAGACTATCCGGAGGAAACCGAAAGGTGAACGACTGACCAATTAGGTAACCCTCAGTTAGCCGAGAGGGTGCCGACGCGAAAATCCCGGCGTCCGCGTGTGTCGCGAACGCCGGGATCGGCGGAGATCTGTCGTGGTGGACGTCGGACCCGGGGCGGTGGGGATCAGGCATTGACCGGCAGCGTCAGCACGACCTCCAGCTCGTTCTCGGGCAGGTAGGACACCTGCACGATCCGCCCGACCTGGACGTATCCGACGGCGGTCGGCGGCAGGAACTTCTCCACGCGGGTGCCGAAGGTGGAACCGTCGGGCCTGGTGACGCGCAGTGCGAGTTCGATCTTGGAATGTCCGTCGCGGATCTCGCCCGGCACCGAGAGCGACTGCACCACGGCCTGCGCCCGGATACCGCGTTCGGCGATATCGAGTTTGGCCTCGGTCGTGAAACCCTTCCGCATCATCGAGGCGTTCATCGCGCGCTGCGCCTCGGCGCCGTTACCCGACATGTCGACCTCGACCTTGTCGGTGCGGCCGGGCAGGTATCGGACCGGGAGCACCACGCCGGGGCGAAGCAGCGCGAGTTCGGTCAGGGGCACGATCATCCGCGCGGTGGACGGGAAGACCTTGCCGTCCGCGCTCTCGACGCTGAACTCGATGCGCACCTGCGGCTGGTCGTTGAGGGTCACGCCGGTGTGGCGGAACGACCGCACGGTGCCCAGGCCCATCTGTCCGCCCTGGAATTCGGAACTGTTGAGGCCGGTCAGCGCGGGCAGGATGCCGTCGGCGGTGAAGGCGAAGACGATCGGGACGATGGTCAGGGCGATGATAGGCAGCGACATCTGCCAACCGACCCAGGCGAGTACGTAGGGATCGTCGCTGTCGAAGGTGAGTCCGTGCCAGAGGTAGTAGCCGATCGCGAGAACGCCGAGGGCGAGAGCCAGGGCGCGGGCCTTGTTCTTCATGGGTTTTCCTTTACTGCGTCGGATTTCGGATGGGCCGGGATCGCACTCGAATCCGCGCTCCCGCGATGCACTGCGGGAGCGCGGAGTTCGAGGCGTGGTGGGGATCAGGCGCCGACGATGGTCGTGCACGCGAAGGTGATCTCGAATTTCGAGGTGGTGGGGCCGGCCAGCGGGTTGGTGAGATCCGGGACGCCGACGCCCTCGCCGGTGACCTTGTAGGTGTTGCCGTCCTTGACCAGTTTGGCCGAACCGCCCGGCTGGCCGTTGCCGTAGCCGACCGCGTAGGGCAGGCCGTTGGAGCCGCCCTTGCTGCCCGCGATACCGACCGCCTGCACCGTGTCACCCTCGATGCTGGCACTGACACTGAGCTGACCGTAGGTCGAGCTGTTGGTATCGGTGAGGGCAAGCGCCAGGGTGCTGCCCTGCTTGGCGCAGGTGGTGTCGAACTTGGCCTCGAGCGCCTTGCCGTCGACCGTCGCGGCCGACTTGCCGCCCGCCGGTGCGACCGGGGCCGCCGAGGTGGCGGTCTGGGCCTTCGAGCTCGGGGTGGAGGTGGAGGCGTCGTCGCTGCATCCGGTGACGAACAGGGCCAGGGTGGCGGAGGCGGCGATCGCGGTGGCGGCGAAGCGGGTCTTGGTGTTCATTTCTTTGTCCTTCTCTGTCTGTTTCTTCGGCTCCTCGGTGGCGCCGTTGACAAAAAGGTATGAAGGCCGCGCGCCCTACCGATCCCAGGTTTGGGCGGTCCGCATTCGCCGAAACTCCGTTAACCTGGTCGAATGCGACGACCGCGCGCCATGGTGCTCGACGAGGTATGGCGCAGACTCGACGGCGTCGAACCGCTCAGCGGTCCCTCCGGCGGGCCTCTGCGCCGCACGGTGAAACTCGTGCTGGATCCACTCGTGATCCGGCCCGTGCAGAATCCCGACTGCGCCGGACCGATCCTCAGCGAGGACGGTGCGACGCTGCTCGCCACCAGGATTCACGCGAGCGCGGATGTCCTGCGGGCGACAGCGGCCTGGTTCACGCTGCTCAAACAGGTGCGCCGGACCCTGCGCATCACCGAGGGCCATCCCCAGGATCTGTACTTCCAACGCTGTTTCGAACTCGCGACGACGAAGGGGATGCCGGATGCCGCGCGGGATCGCGCCGCCGCCGAGGAGACGCTGCGCGATATCCACGAATTCTCGGCGGGGCGGACAACCCAGGCGCTGAAACAGCACGTCACCGAGGAATCGAAAGCCCGTGAACTGGTGGGACTCATCGAACTCGCGTGGCGGCGCCGACCGGCGACCGCGTCACCGGCAGACCACGACGCCGAACTCTCCGAATTGCTCGACGCCGCGGCCCAGTCGCGCTGGGAGGGTGACGGCGACGCGGGGCAGCGGTCGCTCGACCGGCTCGTCGACGCGCACGCGGGCACCCATTCCGGGTTGGCCCTGTGGCAGCGCGAATCCGGATCGAGCGCGCGGGAATTCGGCCTCACCGAGCACCCGCTGCCACCTCGGCCCGCGCTCGGCGCGTCCGCGTCGACCTCGAAACTCGCCCTGCCCTTCGATCGGACCGTCTACGAGCGGGTGTTCACCGTGCTCCAGGCATCCAGCGAAAGAGCCGAACTACCGCCCATTCCCGAACTGGTCACCAACGAGATCGCCCGCAGCTGCGCACCGTGGGCACTGCTGGACGAATCGCTTCGGGTGACAGCCGCCGCCGGGGCGGTACTGGCGACAGGACTCGCGCCGATCGACAGCGCGCAGCCACCGGGACCGAGGCGGGTGGCGGTGGTCTCCGATATCGCCGACCATCCCTCGGGGCGGATAGCGCGTCGGTCGCGCACCGAAGCGATCGCGCCATCGGGACCCGGCGGCGGCCCACCGGACGCCGAGCACAACGAGACGGCCGCGCAGCGCGCCATAAACAGTCGCTGGCAACGCGAGGCGTATGTGCTACAGGCACGCAGACTCACGCTGGACACCACCTCGACGCTCGCCTCGGACAACCCCCTCGCCGTGATCGCGGCCGAACTGCGCACGCCGTGGCGTCCGTACCTGCGCAGACTGTGGGTCCGTCTGCACGGTCGCGATGTCCGCGAGGCGGGCGTGTTCGAGCCGGACGAACTGTGGGATCTGCTCGACGGCGTTGCCCGATCGGTGATCCTCGACCATCGGACCAGGGTGAAGAACGCGCTCAGCGCCCTCACCCTGGCCAGGGATCCCGACGAGACCGAATCGAGGGCGAGCTGATGACGGACGTGAGCATCCGCCGCACCGATGACGGACTCCTGGTCATCGCGCCCGCCGACGCGCCCACCGTGCTCGACGGAACCCCGGATCCCGACACCCTCGCTCTCGAAGTCGTTGGCGGGCACCTCACCTGGAGTCTGCTGGCCGGACAACCGACACCGGCGGCGGTCATCGACCATCCCGACGACGCGCAGGAATGGCTGTGGGCCGTCTACGGCGAAGCGGTCGCGCTGGCCGCCGCCGATCTACGTGCCGCCGATCGACGCGCGGTCGAACTGTCCGCGCTGCCCGCCCTGCCGGATCTGGTGGCGAAGGCGTGGCGGCTCGCGTACGCGCACTGGGCGATCCGCTGGTGGCCCGCGTCGACCATCGACGGCATCGCCGCACTGGACCGTCGGCTGCTGGAGGATGAGATCGCGACCCTGACCGAGGCCTGTGACGCACTCGTCGACGGCGCGGACGCCGAGGTGCCCGACGTGGCGGGACGGACCGCCGATGCCCTTGCGCACCAGGATGATTACGCGCTGGCCGCCGGTGGTGACGGCGAGGACGGCGGTCTCACGCTGACGCGCGGTGTCGGCGGCTGGGACTGGCGGGGCTGCCCGCCCGGCCTGGTCGACGCCTCCGAACGCGCCGTGTCCTGGGAGGTGACACGGGATTCGGGAACAACGCGGGTGCTGGTGCGCGCGGTCGCCGCACCCGATCTCGTTTCCGGCGTACCGGACCATCTGCGGCCACGGGCGATCGTCGGCACGGCGGGCGACGCCGACGCGGTACTCGCCGAGATCGCGTTGTCGCTGGTGGGCGACACCTGGGTCGGGCGAGGCCCGGTGGGCCCGTCGCCGACCGTCGCGGGTCCGGTCACCGACGTCGGCATCTCCGTCGCGGGTTTCGGCCCGCCCGGATTCGCCGCGCCCGACGAGACGGAGATCCGGCGGCGCGTACGGGATCTGGCGACCGCCAGACTCGCCCGGGCGGCCGACGCGGACGACACCGCCTTCGACGCGCCGCTACTGGCCGAGATCGCGGCCGCGGCAAGCGATTCCGATTTCTGATGAGCCAGGATCCACCCCACGACGACGGTCGCGAAGTGCTCCTCGAGGGCGCGGCCGCCTATCAGCGCGGCGACGTCGCCGAAGCATTGCGGATCTTCGAACGGGCCGCGCGCACCACGACGGGCGGGTTGCGGGCGAGCGCGCTGATCAACGCCGCGAGCATGGCCGACGAACTCGGCGACCACGCGACCGCCATCGGCTGGTATCACGAAGCGCTGTCGGAGATTCCGGCGGACGCGATCGAGAAACGCGCGTCGGCGCTGGTCAACTATTCCCAAGCGCTCCAGCACGTCGGCGAATTGGATCGGGCCCAGTCCGCGTTGGAACAGGCTCGTGCCCTCCTGGCCGACAACGACGAGTTCGGCACATTACGTGTGGCCTGTCTGCTGTCACTGTGCGCGGTGGCCTTCCATCGCGGAAGGTGGCGCGACACCATCGAGATCGCCACCGAATCACTCGACGCCGCAGTACGTTTCGCTCCGCAATTGGCGGGACATCCGCTGATGAACTTGGCCGGCGCGTATTTCGAAACCGGTCACCGTGAACTCGCCGTCGATTTCGCCGCGCAGGCGCTCGCCGCGTTCGAATCGGCGCAGGACCGCAACGGCGTCGCCGAGACCCAGCAGAACACCGCGACCATGCTGCTGCGACTGAATCGGCTCGACGAAGCCGAGCCGCTGCTGCTGGCGAGCCAGGAGTATTTCGAACGCGCCGGACTCGGCCACCGCGCCGGGATCGGACTCAAGACGATGGGATTCCTCGCCGAGAACCGCGGCGATCTCGACCGCGCCTATGACCGCTACCTGCGCGGTTACGAATATTTCCACGCCTCGGGCGCGGTACTCGACGCCGCCGACGTGCAGGTGCGGCTGGCGACCGTCGCGTTCCAGACCGGGCACACGCGGGACGGGCAACAACTGATCGGCGCCGCCTTCCACGCCTACGCCGAACGCGGTCTCGGCCTGCATTGCGCCCAGATCGACTTCTGGCACGCGACCCTGCTCGAGGCCGTTCTCGACACCATGGATCACCCCGAGCCCGAAATCCTCACCGCGGCCACCGATCTCGCCGTGACCTCGGCCGTCGCCATCGACGCCGTCCGCCACACGTTCGGCAACGGCAACCAGCGCGAACAGTGGAATCGTCAGATCGCCGACCCGGCCATGCGCATGGCGTTCCGCTTCGCCTACCTGTCCGGTGACGGACCGCTGCTCACCGATCTGATCGAAACCCAGTGCGCCGGTACGGCACTGAATATCGCGACGTCGGAGATCCCCGAGCCCGCACAGCTTCCCTTCGAACTGTTCGATCCGCCGACCGCTCTCCTCGGCGCGCACAACGATGTCAGCGCAACCAGCGAGGCGGGAAACGACCCGGCACCATCGAGCCAGGTCGTCGGCCAGGATGTCGAATACGGCACCGAGACGCCGACCTTGATGGCCGGTACCACACCGTTCACCGCCGATCGCCGGGCCGGGAAGAGCGCGCTTCAGCTCGGGGCCGCGTTGGCCGAAGTCGCCGCGAGCGCGGGACTTCCGGTCGCACCACCCCCGCGCGTTTCCGTCGGGCCGGACGGGCATATCGCGCTCGCGGCGTATGTCGCGGCGGCCGAGCGGCGGTACGGACTCAGCGTCCGCGACGAACGGGTGGTCACCGCGTGAACGCCGAACAGCCGACCGTTCTGGTGCGGATGGCCGATGCGGGCGATCTGTACATGTCGTGGCGGTGGGTCGGCGGTATCGCGCCGCGAGGCGCGAGCATGCTGCCCGCCGCGGCGATCGACGAGGCAGTGCGACTGCTCGCCGCCGCACTGCCGAATCCGAACGATCCGGCCGGACTCGAATACGCCCTCACCCGAGGCGCGTTCGCCACACCGGACGCCGAATATACACTGGCCCAGCGGCTCTCCCGGGCCCTTTTGCCGTCGGGGCTCGCCGAACAGCTCGCGGCGCTGCACCACGACGGCGTGCGTCCGCATATCCGATTGCAACCGTCACCCCGGGTGGCCCAGGTGCCGTGGGAGATCATCGCTCCCGCGCCGACCCTGCGCCTGATCGATATCGCCGACATCAGCCTGCTCGCGCCCGCGGGCCTCGTGCACGCGCCCGGTCGTCTCGCCCGGTCGTGGGAACACGACCGCGATCTGCCCGTCGTGGCCGTGCTCGATCCGCGTATTCCGGGATTCCGCGCCGATTCCGCACTCGGCTCGGTGCTCGGCCGTATGAGCGAATCGACCCCGCTGACCGAGCGCGTCGCCGAGTACGCCGCACGCGGCAGGATCGTCCCGCCGGTCACGGTGCCCTCGGAGATCTTCCGCCGCACCGATGTGGACCGCGACTGGCTCGGCGAAACCCTGCGCCGAGGAGCCGCCCGGCTGATCTACGTCGGCCACGTCACCGCCGCCGCCCCCGAATCCGGGCGCAGCGAGAACGCCGAACTCCACTTGGCGTGCACCGCCGACACCGTCGGTTTCGCCGAACCCACCCGAACCCACCGACCACTGTCGGCCAAGGACCTGCTGTTGGGCACCCACACCCTCGGCGTGCCACCGCGCGCGGGCAGCGAACTCTGGCCGATGCCGAGCCGGGTCGCGCTCATCGCCTGCGAGAGCGGCGGCGATCTCCGTTTCTCCGAGGCACTCGGCCTCACGGCGGCCATGATCAACGGCGGCGCCGAACTCGTCACCGCGAGCCGCTGGCCGCTACCGACCGACCTCGCCTTCCAGCGCATCGCGGGCGCGCCCCCCGATTCCCGCCCCCTCCAGGACACCATCTGCGCGATCGACGCCGCCCACGAACTC
>NZ_JAFMPL010000136.1:0-18119 GCF_019038455.1 Nocardia noduli | reverse complement strand
ACACTCATCTCATCCACGCCTTCCCCCCTTCATCCCCATTATTTTTGTTAAGCACACCTCTTGCATCCAGGCCCCTCCCCCCACCGATTCAGATAACAATCCGGTCTCGTCCAGGCATTTCAGGTAACCAGCCGAAATCTGCATACCCTGGATCCCTCGACTTTCGCCGGACCGGGGCGCTGGATGGAGTTATGACCGCGACGATCCATAAAGTCGTCGCAGGCAATGGCTACCAGTATTACCTGCGAAATATAGCCGCGAACGATATCGACTCCCGCGGCCGATCGACACTGTCGGATTATTACTCCGCGCACGGCGAGTCTCCCGGCGTGTGGAGCGGTTCCGGTTTGGCCTCGCTCGGCATCGATGTGGGCGCGGAAGTGACCGAGTCGCAGGTGAAGTCCCTGTTCGGGGCGGGTCGCCATCCCGACGCCGCAGCGATCGAAGAGACCGTATTCCACCACGCTTCCGCAGCAGGCGCGACACCTAAACAAGCCAGCGACGCCGCCGACAAGGCGTCGCGTCTGGGTAATCCTTTCCGCGTTTACGCACCGAATTACGATTACCGTAAACGGTGCGCGAACGCGTATGCCGAACACAATATCGCGCACGGAAGACCGGCCGACGATCCACTGTCGGAGTCGGATCGCACGCGAATCCGCACACATGTCGCGTTCGATATGTTCACCGACGAGTACCAACGCCCGCCACTGAACGCACGGGAATTGTCGGGATGGATCGCGAAAAACTCGCGCCCACCCACTACCGCGGTCGCGGGTTTCGACATCACTTTCAGTCCCGTCAAATCGGTATCGGCGCTGTGGGCGGTGGCGCCGCTGTCGGTGTCGGCGAAGGTCGAGGCCGCACACCGGGCCGCGGTGGCGGATGCCTTGCGGTGGCTCAAGGGCAACGGCATCTACACCCGGCTCGGTCGCAACGGGGTCCGCCAGGTCGACGTCGAGGGCATCGTCGCCGCGTGCTTCTTCCACCGGGATTCGCGTGCCGGTGACCCTGACCTGCACACCCACGTCGTGATAGCGAACCGGGTCCGCACCCCGGACGGGCGTTGGCGGACCTTGGACGGCGCCGCGCTGTACCGAGTCGTGGTCACCGTCAGCGAGATCTACAACACCCGGCTCGAACACCACTGCGAACGACTGGTCGGTGTGGAATTCGCCGAACGGCCCGGCACCGAACCCGGCAAGCGCCCGATCCGCGAGATCCTCGGCATCCCGATGCGACTCATCGAGGCGTGGTCGCAACGCGAGACCGCGATCCGTTCGCGTGTCGGTGAGTTGGCGGCGGTGTTCCAACGGGAGCACGGTCGTGAGCCGACCCCTATCGAGATCCGTGATCTGGCCCAGCGGGCGACCCTGGAAACGCGGCCCGCCAAACACCAGTTGCGGTCCTTCGCCCAGCAACGGCGCGGCTGGCGCGAGCAGGCCATTGAACTGCTCGGCGGCCGGGAGGCGGTCGCGGCGATGGTGTCGGCGGCCCTGAATCCGATGCGCTTGCCGCGAGTCACAGTGACGCGGGAGTGGATCGCCCGAACCGCGGACCGGGTCCTCGAGACCGTCGCCGAGCACCGCTCTACCTGGCGTTCGGCCAACGTGCGCGCCGAGATCGAACGCGAAATCCGTGGCCAAGTCCCCGGGAGACAGTGGGAGCAGGTCAGCGAGGCCGTGCTGGATGTGGCGCTGGATCCGGAGCGTTCGATTCCGATGGGCGACCCGGATATCACCGCCGAGCCCGAACTCGCCGTCGTCCCCGACGCCTTGCGGCGCCGCGACAACTCCAGCAGCTACACCCCCGCCGGTGCCCAGATCTACACCTCCACCCGGATTCTGGCCGCCGAAGACGCACTCATCGCGTTGTCGGTGCAGCCCGGTGCCCGCGTCGTGGCGCCCGAGGTGGTGGCCGCGGCGATCCGTGGCTACGACGCCGCGCATCCGGATCGACGGTTGAATGCCGGGCAGCGCAGCGTGATCGAAGGCTTCGCCGGCTCCGGTATGCGCGTACATACTGCCAACGCACCGGCCGGAACCGGCAAGACCACCGGCATGGCGGTGCTCACCACCGCCTGGAATATGAGCGGCGGAACCGTCCTCGGGCTCGCGCCCACCGCCAACGCCGCCGCCGTGCTGGGCGAATCGATCGGCGCGCGCTGCGAAACCGTCGACAAACTCCTCACCGTCATCGACCTACACACCCCCGGCCGACACGACGTTCACGAGAGCGAGCATCCGCCGCCGTTGCCGCAATGGGTCCTCGACATCAACGCTGACACACTCGTCATCGTCGACGAACACGTCAAGATCGGCACCCTCAAACGGTTGAAACTGCTGGCATTCCTCGCCGATCGCGGCGCGACGATCCGCTGCCTGGGCGATGACCGTCAGCTACCCGCGATCGAGGCCGGTGGCGTGGACGCGGACATGAGCGCCGCCGCACCCGAACAGACCCTCACCCTCACCCACGTCGTGCGCTTCGCCTCCACCGCTGAAGCGTCGGCGAGTTTGATGCTGCGCGAGGGCGACCCGGCCGCGTTGGGCTGGTATCTGGACAACAGCCGAATCCACGGCGGGCACACCGGTTCGACCCACGACGACGCCTACACCGCTTGGGCGGCAGACCACGCGGCCGGGCGCGCGGCGATCATGTTGGCCGCCAACCACGACACCGTCACCGCCTTGAACCAACGCGCCCGCGCAGACAGACTCCTGCGCGAGGGCGGCCTCGACGGACCCGAAGTCGCGCTCGCCGACGGCACCGCGGCCTCGGTCGGTGACACGATCCGCACCCGTCAGAACGCACCGAAACTGCGTTTCGGGGCCCGGGATTGGGTGCGCAACGGCTACGCCTGGACCGTCACCGCCGTGCATTCCGACGGCAGTATCACCGCTCGACACCACAGCGAAACCGGTGCGAGTGTGCGGTTGCCGGCCGATTACGTCGCAAACCATGTGCGTCTCGGGTACGCGGCGACGATCGATTCCGCGCAAGGCATCACCACCGCCGCGTGCCATGTCGCGCTCACCGGTAGCGAAACCCGCCAGCAGTTCTACGTCGCGATGACCCGCGGCATCCACGCCAACCACGCCTACATTCCCTCCGCGCTCAGCGGAGATGAGGGCTCGTTCTTCACCGAGGACGCGGTCTTCCCGCCCACCGCGGTGGAGAACCTGGTACGGATTCTGGGCCGTGACGGCGCGCAGAAATCCGCGCACACCCAGCTGCGCGATGCTCTCGACCCGCACCGGCGCATCGGCCGCGGGCTCGATATCTATCTCGATGCCCTCGGGTTGGCCGCCGAACACACCCTCGGCGAACCCGCCCTCGCGCGCTTGGACGCCGCCGCTGAACTGCTGCACCCGGGACTCACCGATAGTCCCGCCTACCCGACACTGCGCCAACACCTCGCGACCCTCGCTGTCACCGGCACCGATCCCGTCACCGCGTTGCGCGAGGCGATCGATGAACGCGAACTCGACACCGCCGCCGACCCCGCCGCGGTCCTGGACTGGCGCCTGGACCCCACCGGCGCGCACTCGACCGGCACCGGTCCTCTGCCGTGGACACCCGCGATACCGCCCGGACTCGACACCACCACCACCCAGGTCGAGGCTCGCGGGCGTGTCCTGGACGAACTCGCCGCACAGATCCGGGCCGCGACCGCGCAATGGACACCGCTGAGCGCGCCTGCGTGGGCGCGGCCGTTGCTCGGTGCCGAACCCGCCTTGTTGGCCGATCTCGCCCTCTGGCGGACGAGTCTGCGTGTCGAAGACATCGACCCACGCCCGACCGGTCCGCGCCGTTACCCCGTGCGTGAACGCGATCACCAAGCCGTGCTCGATGACCGTGTCACCACCGCGCTCGGTGACCCAGCGCGCCCGGTCAACCGGTGGGCCGAGACCGTGGGCGGGATCGAGCCGCGAATTCTCGCCGATCCGTACTGGCCCGCGATCGCCGAACGCATCGACCTCGCCGACCGCGCGGGCATCGACATCACCGACCGACTCCACGCCGCCGCCGACCTTCGGCCACTACCGGATGAGATGCCCGCCGCCGCGCTGTGGGCTCGTCTGGAACTCGACGCCTCCGCACTCGACGCCCGCGACCACAACCTGCGCCCGGACTGGATCACCGACCTGACCGACGTCCTCGGTCCCGATATCGCCGACCGGGTCGTCGACGACCCCGCCTGGCCACGCGTCGTGGCCGCGGTCGACCGCGCCACCCCCACCCAATGGGCACCACGCCAACTCCTGGCCACCGCCTACGAACTGCTGCTCGCCGCCACCCCCGACCACGACGGCCTCGGTCTGCGCCCCGACCAGATCGCCGCCGCACTCGCCTGGCGCATCGACGCGCTCCTGCATCACACACCCGCCACCCCACCCCCCGAACGGGGCCCCTCCATGAGCGAGAACACCACCGCAACACCAACTCCGGCCTCGACAGCCCGCGAACATCCACCCGACCTCCCACCGCCCGAGACCCACCATGAACAACCGACACCCGCGGCGGCGCCGGTGGCGTCCACTCCGGTCGATATCAGCGCCTCCGGTGTCGATACGGAGCTGGCGGTCATCGCGCAGCTGTATCGCGAAGGCCGAATCCGCGCGGCCGTGCACCAATTCCGGCAATTCGAGAACCAGCTCACCGACGAGCAACGATGGGTGATCAGCGCGGTCACCGACACCCTCTACCGCTACGCCTACCCTGTGGCCACCGCCCGCCTACGCCACGCCGGACAACGGTTTCCACAACATCGCGCGCTCATCGACGCCTGCACCCCGACCACCGACCCCGGCGTCCACGACGACCGACCCGACCGGCAACCGCGCTCACCGGTGTTCGATCGCGCGCGCCGTCACCAAGCCGCCCGTGACCACGACACCCGAGTCGACCGTGACCTCGTCCGCGACCCGGTGCCCGACCCACAGGTTCGGGCCCGCCGCCACGAGCAGGACTATCACGACACCCGCGCCGGAATCGACGACCAGCCCTGGGCGCGCCCCGACGCCCACGAGGTCCGTGGCCTCACCGACGACCCCGAGCTCCCCGACTCACACCTGCCTCCCCGACCCATGCGTGCGCCTTCGACACCTCGCGAGGCCGACCTCGCCGGCCGTAGCTACCGCCGTGACGAAGCAAAAGACCCGACACCTGCCGCGTATTCACTCGACTACGACAAAGCCGCCACCCACCGCACGCGCGGGCTGGAATGCGTCACGTGCAGCATCGAACGCCGCCCCCTCGACGCCACACCGGTACCGCCGCGACGCTCCGACGACGGACTCTGCGGAGAATGCCGCGACAACGGCGAATTCGGCATCCCCGACCACGACCCAGCCCGGCATATGATCGCGCGCGCTGACCACCTCGCCGCCACCAAACCTCTCACCGCCGTGCACGCGATCCTGCGCCGGGACTGGAAAGCCGTATCCGATCCCGAACGCCGCGCCCAGATCGAAGCCTGGGTCCGCGCCCACCCCACGACCAACGGCGAGGTCGAGCACCAGCCGCCGGTCACCGATCCACTCTTCGCGCTCACCGACGCTCAACTCACCGACCGGGTCGATGACCTGCACCAGCAGCTCGCGCTCGCCAGCACCTACGCCGCCGCCTACGCCCCGGCACCACCCGAACACTCCGACAGCACCGATATCGACGAACAGCTCCAGCGCCACCGCGACGCGCAGACCGCCATCCGCACCGCGCTCGACGCCCAGAACCGTCTCCACGAAGCGACCCGCGCGCTGCACGCCACCCGCTCCGAACTCGCGACCCACCGCCAACAACTCGACACCACACCCACCTACAAACGCCATGTGCGCCATGTCCTGCGTACCCGCGTCGAAGAACTCGTCCGCGCGCAAGCCGATCACGAACGCACCCGCACCCGCGCCCGCGGTGACGCGCGAGAAGCCCACCGCGACGCGGTCAGCCACGCCGGAACACCCGACAGGTGGGACGAGATCCTGAACACCAGCTCCGACGACATCAGCTCCCGGAGCAACAGCGCTCGCCCCCGGGAGGCCAGCATCGACGCGACCGCCGACCGGTTCGCCGCCGAGACTCGCAGCGAGATCGACCGGATCCACGCCGAACAACAACGCCGACGCGACCTCACACCGGCACAAGCCGACCGCGAACACGCGCTACGCCCCGACAACAGTGTCGAACCGACCGAGGACTACGTCGGCTTGGACCAGCCCGAACCCAGCGATGCGGCGGACCCTGACGTCGAGTTCTGACCGCGAACCCATGGCCGTACAACAACGTTGCGGGTATGGCCGAAGCCGCTCCGGGTCACGAATTCAGGTAAGCCTCGATGTCGTCCAGGTCGCCGCAACGGTGTAACCGGGCGCCGTCCTCGCTGTCGAGCAACTCCCACCCGGACCCACCTTCGACCGGCACCAGCCGATACCCGGCGCGTCCAGCGCGCTGCACGATCCCGGGAAATCGGGAATCCACCTCGCGCACAGGCGCGTCCGGCGACCGGTCTGCCCTACCGTCGGTGCTCGTCCTCACCGCCGCCGACCCGACCCGCGATGACTGCTGCCTCATGTGGGACTCCTGTCTCCGCCGAGATCGGGATAGCGTCCGACCCGGACAGCGGTGTCGACGCCGCCCGCCCAGGACAACGCCAAGAATCCCACCGCCCTGCAAGATTCGCTATTGCACGGGGTTTGCACCCGCGACGTCGCCGCCGTTGGCCGGCCATCGCGTTCCTCGCCGACGCTGCCCGTCACCGCTGTGACGTGCGTTCTGGTCACGCAGAACCGGCCGTGGATGCGAGGGGTTTGCCGTAGGCCCGGTTTCCTGGTTTGTCCTTGTAGATCGAGAAGCTTTCGATTCGGACGTAGCCGCAGCTCTCGTAGAGGGCGTGCGCGGGCGACTGCTTGCTGCCGCAATCGAGGATCGCCTCGCGATATCCCGCTGCGAAGGCGGCGTCTTCGAGCCATCGCAGTACCCGCCGGGCGAGGCCACTGCGACGGTGTGTTTCCTCGACGTACATACGTTTGATCTCGACGGTGGCACCGCTGGGGTCCTCGAGATGTCGTCGGTAGCCCCCACAGGCGACCGGTTGCCCGTCGACGTAGGCGACGACGAACAGACCGCCGTGCTCGGGATCGAATTCTTCGGTCGATACCGGGGTCTGGTCGGGGTGACCGTAGAGTTCGGCGTTGTGCGCGTTGACTTTGTCGATCAGGGCGCGTGCGTCACCGGAGTCGTAGGCCACGATGGCCCTGTTGACGGTGTCGGATCCTGCCGAGTGTGTCGATAGCGAGTGCATATCGCGGGCCTAGCGTGTCGGGATGGGAGCGGACTCCTCGACGTTATCAAGGAGATCGCGCACCGATGTCAGTCCACGGTGGGGGCGTAGTTCGGCTCCGATCGCGGCGATGAGGTTGCGACACCGCGCCGAGCCGACCATGGGCAGCATCGGCAGCACCTGGGTGGCTTCGTGACAGGCCAGTTCGATGTCGTGGCGTCCGGCGTTTCCGCGGGCGTGGGTCAACGCCAGCGACAGCCCGTACAGGACGCGGTCCCGCGAGGCGTTGGCACCGAGCTGGGCCAGCCCCCGCGACAGCTGGGCCTCCGCGGTCACGGTGTCACCGAGATGCAGATGGCATCGACCTGCTTCGCTGATCAACACCGTCTCATCCATCCAATAGGTCCATGACGGGTCGTCCTCCCGTGGCCCCTGGTCGAGCGCGGCCCATGCCCGGTCGAGCGCGTGTGAGGTTTCGCGGTTCATGCCCGCGGTGGCGAACGCGCGCGCCTCACGCATCGCGATCAAGGCCGCCACACGGGGCGTCGCAGTGTGGCGAAGGCCCCGGTTCACGCTGGTCATGATCGCGACCGCGTCGTGGGGGCGTTCGCGCCAGGTCTGCTGGAAGGCGATACAGCTCAGGATCAGCCCGCCGAGTTGGCGGTCACCGGCTCCTGCTGCCGCGCGCAGTCCGAGCAGATACATGCGCTGGGCGAAGCCGTGGCGTCCCAGATCGAAGGCCAGCCAACCGGCCAGCTGCGCCATCTGCCCGGCTACAGACAGCAACCGCTGCCCCATCGCACTGCGATATTGGGCCTCGTTCAGCAGATCGATGGCCAGGGACAGCTGGTGGGTGATCGTCCGTAACACCAACTCTCCCCCGCACCCGTCATCGAGGCGCCGCAGCTGGGCCAGGTTCTGTTCCAGGTGCTCGACGAATTCCGGGGTGACGTGTACCGGGCGTGAGGCGTGCCGACGCTGCGAGATCAATGGTTGGCTCATCGACGCCCACGACGCGGCGACCGAGATCAATTCATTTCCGGATACGGCGAAATAGGTGCGCGCGTCCACGCCCGCCGTGCACTCGTTCAGTAACTCGATCGTGTCGGCTACCGGCCACGTCCCCGCGGCGACATCTGTCGAGGCAGCCAGCCAGACCGCGCCGTGCGTCCCGGTTCCGGGCCACAGCTGGTCCGCGGTGACGGTCTGGCCACGTGCCTCGGTCAGGATTCCCGCGATGACTGCCGGTAGTGGATCACGGGGCACCGTCCCCTTGTCACGCCAGGCGAAGGGGGTCTTGGCGTGCACTCGACGATCCGGTGTCACGACACGGTTGACTTGCCTGGCCAGTTCGTAGGGGGACCAGCCGATCTCGTTCAAGAGCCGACGAAGTTCGTCGTTGGCGCGTTTTTCGCCCATGCACCGATGGTAGTGACCGCACGCGCGTCCGGACGAGATCGCAGCCCTCGTCCAGGCAATGCGACAAAATACTCCACCTTCTGGCGCAGGTGCGACGCGATACGACATCCCGACCTCTCGCCTGTAGCCACTGATCTCCGCTGTCCTGAGAAGCAGCAGCAATTCAGCGCGCTGCCAATTCATTTCCGTCCCGTGCGTGATGTTGCAGGGAGTCCGCGATGCACAAGACGACACCAGCGATCGAATTATTGTCGATGCCCGCCCGACACGAGGCGAACAACCCGCGCGTCCACGAGGGTTTGCTCGATGCCCGGGGCCTGCACCTGGCCATGGCCGGGGGCAGAGTCGCCGGTGGTTCACCGATGATCGAGTGGGCTCGCGAGCTGGCGGATCTGCACGCCACATTGCTCACCGCGTCGATGTCGAAGCTTCGACGCCCTACCGGATTCGATGACGCCGCAACCCGTCGCCGAATCGAGGAAATCGTTGCCGAGATAGATCACTGGGCGGTGTTCCACCTGCCGCAACCGGTCAACGTCCCACGCCACACCCACTCACTCGGCGAGGTCATCAGCCACGCCGCGCTGGTTCACGCCCAGTCCCACTCCGTGCTGCGCCGCACCACCAGCGCCGAACACCAGCACGAGGCGGCACTGCGCATGGCACAAGTCCAGGAAGGCTACGCCGATCTGGTCACCGCGATCCACGAATGTCGCGTGCAACTGCCACTGGGGTGGGGCGCAATCGGCGGAGCCACCTCATGACCGACCGCAGTCGCCGAGAAGACCCGCTTGTCGCAGGCTCACACGATTCGCACAACCTGGTGCGTGGGCCGATTCCCTGGTCTTCCGTGCTGTTTCGAGCCTGGCAGGCCGCACCGGTCGGCGTGACCGCCGATGACCGGCATTCCCGACTGGTCACCGAGGCCATCCAGCTGCTCGATGCCCACCACCGTCATCGCGGCGCGCTGAGTCAGCTGGTGCGACTGCCTGCCGACTACGACGACACCGCCGATCTCGACGTCGTGCTCGACGGCCTGCACCGAGCCCACCGCGACATCACCGCAACGATCGCGCGCATCGACCAACAGGTGGCCGTCTTGGTCCCTGGCTCGCCGCAGCCCGGACCACCCGCACCCGAGCACCCGAACGGTTTCGGTGTCGAAGTCCTGCGTCTGGCCCAGCGGTGGTCCGCCGCGTCGACGACCACGGTTCCCGGCCCGATCCGAACCCGCGCCATCAGCCAGCTCTCGACGACCGCGATCGCCTACGACCTGCTCGCCGCCGACGTCACCGCCGGACGAAAACGACTCCCGTCTCCCGGCCCGCCACCCGGCGAGCCCTGCCCTCTGATCACGCATCCTCCGGTCGCGGAGACCGGAGCGTTTCCACACACGATCGAGCAGAGAAATGACAGTCCAGGCCCAGGTCGATGAACTCGGCATCCAGGCCCGTACGCGGTTCAGGCTCATCCGCGCTTCCTCTGTCTGTTCGCGCCTTTCCCCGAGGAGTTGTCTATGATTTTCCGCCCGTCCCCTGATGCCGGATCGACATTGCGCCGGTTCGCCGGTCGGGATTCGCCGACCGCCGATTCCGACACGATCGTGTCGATGTTGCTGCGAGGGTTCATGCTCGCGCAGGTCGCCACCTTCGTCCTCGGGATGTCCACAGCCCTCGCTCGCCGCCGCAGTATCAACGCCGCCCACCACGCGGTTACACACTTCGGCGACCACCACGACCAGTAGTCACGACGACATCACCAGAAGGGCAGGCAACATCATGACGTTCGGGACCGTGAAATGGTTCAACGACGAGAACGGATTCGGGATCATCACCTCCGATCTCGGCCCGGATCTGTTCGTCCGCCAAGCCGAGGTCGATGAGGGCAAAGCGCTGCACCGCGATCAACGCGTCGCCTTCGACCGCGTGGACAGCCCGAAAGGCCCTGCCGCGCAGAACGTCCGGCCCCAGTGAACGCCCCCATGCCCGGCCGCCGCCGACGCAGGCTCCGAACCCAGCGCCGATTCCTGGTCGCCGCGCGACGACTGTTCCTCTCCCACGGCTACACCGCGACCCACGTCACCGCGATCGCCGCCGCCGCCGGATACACCACCGGTCCGCTGGGCAAGCACTATCCCTACAAGCCTCTGCTCGCCCACGAGGTCGCCGAAACCCTGACCGCGCTGGCAGTACACCAACTCCGCGGTGCCCACCCGACCGACCGCAGTGATCTGGTCACGATGCTGTCGAAGTGGGCACACACCACGATCAGCCACCCCGGATGGATCTGGTTCGAACTCGGACTCACCGCAACAGGACCAGAGCACCGCGACCGACACCACGACCGCAGACAACGCATCCACGCGGCACTGACCGAACTGCTCGCCACGACCATCGAACCCGCGCCCGGAAGCGATCTCGCGACCACCGCCGGGGCGCTGATCGCCACCCTGGTCGGATTCACCGTCGCTCCGGTCGGCAACGCCATTCCAGACCATCACCGGGTTCGCACCCAGATCGAACTCATCCTGCGCGCCGCCACCGATCCCGCATTCCCCAGCACGACCAACCCCGACCAGGAGAACCACTCCATGTCCCATCCGGACCGCACCACCCACCCCTGCGACGACATCGACCCGGATCTGACCACCAGTGACCACGCGCTCGCCACAACCACACCCACCAACGACGAACCCGATGTCGTCACCGCTGTGCTCCACGGGCTCCAGGCGGTGCGCGATGACTGAGCCCGCCGCGCCATTGCCCGCCGAGTGGTCGCGGGCGGCCTCTTGCCTCAACTGTGGCGACACCGGCACGGGGTTCGATGAAACCCGGCCTGCGACGGCCCGAATCATCCACTCCTGCCTCGGTGGCAAAGACGCCTACGCAGTGGACCGCCAAGCCGCCGCGCACCTCGAGGCCGCCCTTCCCGGCTTCGCCCAGTTGGCACAGATGAACAGGGACTGGGTCCACCGGGTCGTCGCCGAACTCGCCGCCGCCGGGGTCCACCAGTTCCTCGACCTCGGCACCGGGCTGCCCCATCCGCCGTACCTGCATGAGGTCCTGGGCACACGCCACAGCCCCCCTCGGGTGGTCTACGTCGACCGCGACGCCATGGTCGTGCGCCACGCCCTGACGGCCTATAAGGACCCGGGTGTGGCGGTGATCCACGCCGACCTCACCGACCCCGACGTCGTGCTGCGGCTGGGCCAACATCACGGCCGCCTCGACCTCGACGAGCCGGTCGCCGTAGTGCTGGCCGCGGTCCTGCACTACATCGATGATGCCCGCGTCGATATCGCCGCGCTCACCCGCGCCTACACCGATGTCCTCGCGCCCGGCTCCTATCTGGCGATCAGCCACTACCACCGGCCTGTGCCCGGCAGCGAGGTCGATCACCTCGCCACCGCCGCCCAAGCCGCGCTCCTCGACACCCTCGGATGCGGCTGGTTCCGCACATACGACCAGATCCACAGCTACTTCGCCGGACTCTCCCTGCTCGGCCCCGGCCTGCGCACGCTCGACGCCGACGCGCACACTAAATTCCGCACCCCGGCCGGTCAACTCCTTCTCACCGGCCTCGCCCACAAAATCTGACCGGCCGCACCGAGAAGCCCTGCCGGAGCACGGGGGTCGGGTGGGCTCGACGGGCCTCGCGCACACAGTCAGCCGTGTCCGCACTGTTCCTAGTGCACTAAATGATCCGCTGTCCTCGGTGACCCGATAAACTCCGCCCGGTGGCGCACCACTTCCTCGACAAATCGTTCGCGAGGCGTTCCGGTTCGATCTCGCGAACGAGTCCCGATCGCGGCCGATGAGGCCGGTCACTGTTCCTTCCGACGTACTCGATCGTGAGGACTTCGCACGTCACAACATCCCGGTCCCGGCCGCGCTGGAGCGGGCCACCGTCGAACTGGTCGCCGCCAGGTCGGGTAAGTGGCATGCCCGCAACGGATGTCAGTACGGGCGTGAGGGCACCGTCCAGCAGATCCCGCTACTCGGACTCCAGTGGGACGAGGTGTGCCGCAACTGCGGCAATGCCGCCAGATCCGTGGACCCCGTGCACGCGAGTACCCTGCGAGCCGTCGCCGAGCTGAGCGCGATGCACCGACACATCGACGCGTTCACCCGGACCCTCGCCGATCCCAGCACCGACCTCGAATGGCTCGACTACGCGCAGTGGCGTGCCCGATGCCCGATGTCGACAGAGTCGATCGCGGGATGGATCGACCGGATCCGGGGTGTTCGGGGCTACTCGCGCACGATCGCCGCGATCAACACCGCGGCCGTGGACTACTCGCGCCGACACGACGATCTGCTCGCGCGGCTGGCCGAGCGGCTCGGCTCCGACGACGAGGACGGACTGCTTGATCGAGCTATCGACATCGTGAACACCGACTCCCCAGCCCACGCGGAAAGCGCTCTGCTCGCGGCCATTACCGGGACCGCCGATTCCGGTATCAGGGTCTACGGTCGCCCCGATCGGTCCTTCGACGCGTGGACCTCGGTCGCTGCGCTCTGGCTCGCCGCGCACCGCCAGGGCCACTCGGATCCCGCCACGATCACCGCCGACGTCAAACGGTATGTCGCCCAACACCTGTCACAGGTGACTGACCTGCCCCGGCTACCGGTCGATGCCACGGTCTCGGTCCATCCTGCCGACACCCCGCAGAGTTGGGCGGATCGAATGTTTTCCAGGTTGCGGGATCGGACTGTCACCGCCTGGGTGGACCGGGCGGAAATGGCCCTGCACGGGCTGCGCGGAGTCCATCGCCGCGACGAAAGCACCGAACCCGAACGCGCCCTGTTGGTGGCTGGCTGGCCTCTGCACGTCCAAGCCCGCGCGCGACTGGCCTATCTGACCCGATACCCGCACCTGCTGGCGCCCGTGCCGATCGAGCTTCGACACGCCACCAGGTTGTTCTACGACTTCGACGATCGCGACCGGACCACCGTGGCGGTGCTTCGGGTACCCGACCACGCCGCCGAACAGGCGCACGCCATTTCCTCCCACATCCGCTCCATACCCCTGAGCGACGACCTCGACCCCGCCACCGCGGCTCGCCGGCTGCTGCGCGAAGTCGGAGTCGTCGTGCACCCGCTCGACCTGGCTCACTCGCCGCGCCCGTCCGCACGTGTCGAGACCGAACGCCGACGCCTGGTCACCGCACACCGGGACACCGAGTTCCAGTACCATCCCCGCCCGTTCGGCCCGAACAATCGCGAGCGTCCCGCGCGCCTCCACGGCGAGGACCCTAGCCCGACCATCTGGGAGGCACGAGCGGCGTTCGACCATGCCGGGTCGGTCTTCATCCCCGGTGTCGATGATCTCGAGCTGTTCGCGTTGGCCTTCTCCCGCACCAACGTCCACGCCCCCTCCGACGTGCAGGTCCGACTCGAAATCGCCGCCGCGAAACCCCCGACAGTCCATTCGCGGCGGGGCCTGCTCCCCGAGATCGAGCATCCACCCACCGAACAGACCGCAGGACTGATCGATGTTCCCGCGGCCCTGTATGGGATCACCGAAGACCACAGCGCAGTGCTCCTGGAGATCAGTCCGTGCCGTGAACCGGTCACCGTGCCACTGACCTGTATCGCCGTCATCCAAAATGTGCGCCGATAGACCCACCGTCGCGGGATCGGCCGGCCCGAAGTCGAGCCGTCCTTGCTCTGCGAACCACGTAGTAAAAATCTCTCGCACGGGAAGGCGAGCTGCGGGCAACAATGGGGAACATGACGACCGATGCCCTCACGGGGCGGACCATCGAATTGTGTGAGGACCGGGTGCGTCGGGCCGGTGAGATCCGCGACGAAATCGGTCGACGATGGGCCGACTATCTCGGCGAACACCCACGCCGTTTGACCGCGGTTCCTGGGCAGACCGACGGCGAGTGGATCTTCGGCGTCCGTACCATCATTCCGATGCCGGTTCGGCTGAGTACTCTGTTCGGGGAGTGGCTCTACGAATTACGCGCGGCACTCGATGCAACCGCGTACTACCTCGCCATACGCGACAGCCGCCAAGACCCGCCGCCGAACGAACGACGTATCTACTTCCCCATCAAGCTCGAAGCTGCGGCGTACGACAAGAGTCAGCACCGCTCCGACCTGAAGGCCCTCTCGGACCGTACTTTTCAACTGCTCCGGCGAGTCCAACCCTTTCAAGCTCATCCCGATCACTTTTCCAATGCCCTGTGGTGGATCGAGGAACTCGCGCGCATCGACCGACACCGACGGGGGCACGCCTTGGCGCCGCACATCGGAAGAATCAGGCTCGGCCTTGAACCGCCGATCACAAGTCCACGCTGGCTCGTTCCCGAGAGTGCACCGAAGCGAATTCCGGCAACGGATGTCCTGACTCCGCTGCTGGCCTTCACCACACCGGCTGGTTGGACCGAAAACGATGTTCGCGATCACGTCGTGCTGACCGAGGAGTCGGTAACCAGTTGGCTGGATGTCACCGAGTGGGCAGACAAAGCTTCCAACCCGATGCGTGCCATGAATCTCGAGCGCCGCATGGACAATTGCGAGCAACAAATACTTGACGGAATAATTCTGCCTCTGCTGACCAGCGAGATCGATCCATCGACCGCCTCGCCACGGTCTGGGCCCGCCGAGAACGAACAAGCAGTCGAAGGTTGCTCATAGGCGGCCAGCTGTAGAGACCTGCTTACCATGAGCATCGCGCACACGCACGTGTTCACGCCGATGGCCGAGCGGCTTGTGGCCGGTCCTGAGCGCCTGCTGTGAGGGGGCGCGGTGGGCGTATCGTTCGCGAAAGGTCGGCACGCACGCTGATCGTCGTCCGAGTGCCGCCGGATCCCCTTCCTGGCGGCACTCGGTCGGTGTGGCCTGTGAGCCGTCGGGTTTCGCGTAGCCGGGCCGGCTCGCCGCAGTGCGGTGGCCATGCCTATCCCTCCGAATCCGGCGCCTACGACCGCGACAGCGCCGGGTTCTCGGCGGATCGTTGCTTGTACGTTGTCGACTGCGCCTGATCGAACTTGACCGTGCCGTCATGGGCGATCGCCGATCGTGAGATGGCAGACCGACGTTTCGGTCGATCGCGGGGCGATGACCGCGGGTAGGTCGGTGTGGGGGTGTAGGTCCAGTGGTGTTCCGGGCTCCGGTATATGCCATCGGTGGCGTTGCGCGAATCGCTTCTGCATCGGTTGGGCGGTGTCGAGGTGTCCGTAGATGATCTGGACGTCGGACTCTTCGCAGATCTGGACGGCTCGGCGCAACAGTGTGGAGCCGATTCCTCGGCGCTGCCACAAGGCGTCGACGGCTATCCCGTGCAGTTCGACGATGCTCAGGGCCGCGTTCAGCACGGCGGTGTGTCCGGTGTCGGACAGGCGCGCGCACAGCAGCATCGACGGGCCGGCGGTCAGGCCACCGACGGGAAATCCGTCGACGAGGGCCACCAGAGCCATCGTTCGCGCGGCGACGACGGTGGGGATGCTGACCGGCGCGCGGCGTCCGTGGCGGAGGGCGGTGGCGAATCCTTGGGACAGACCGGTGGACAGCAGTCGGGCGTCGTGGATGCCGAGCAGGTGCTGTCTGGCCAGCGGTGGCAGCGGGTTTCCGGCCACGCGCCGCCAGCGGGCGATCTCGCGCACCTCGCGGTGGGTGATGGCGTGACGTATTTCGACCGCAGGCGCGGTCGAATGGGCGGTGGTGAGCATTGGGACAGTCCTTCGGTGTGTTCCGGAATGGCGCGACCGACGTGTGCGGTTGCGGGGATCTCGCGAGGTCCCCGCGACCGCGTCGCGTCTGGTGCGGGCTCAGCGCAGGTTGTGGGTGAAGAACCGGTCTTCGCTGGCGGTGTGGATCCTCAGCTCGATTCCGGCGAGTTGGTCGAAATCGATGGCGGCGCCGGGGGTGTGGACGGTGAGCCCGCAGCCGCGATAGAAGCTCGACAGTCGTGGGATGTTGGGGAATTGCCCGTAGAGCACGTGGGCTTTCAAGGCTCGCGAGGAACGGAGGGCACTGCGGATCAGGGCCGCGCCGACACCGGATCGCCGGTGTTGTTCGTCCACGGCCAGGACCTGGATCTCGCTGGTGCGCAGCAATGCGAGCAGCAGGTGATCGGGGCTGTTGGCGATGACACGGGTCAGCAACCACATGGTGGGCCCGGTGATGACGCCCCCGGCCAGGTCGCCGTCGACGACGGCGACCGAGACGGTCGTGCGGGTGGCCGCCGCGGCGGGGACACCGTGGGTGTCGAGGGTGCGGCGCAGCGCGGTGCGGGCGCTGGTGTGGCCACTGCCGAGTAGTCCGTCCTGGTGGAATCCGAGCAGATATTCCACGAGGAAGTCCGGGTCGCCGACGCCGCTGATGGCGGCCCAGCGCACGAACTGGTTCAGTTCGGCTTCGCTGTCGACCTCGCGCACGGCGATGCGGGGCTCGGCGCGATCGGTGTCGAGGGTGGCGCTGTGGTGATGGGTCATGGCATTTTCTCCTTCATCAGGGTGGTGGCGGGCTATTCCGGCTGCCAATGGGTGCTGTGCTCGTGGGTGGTGACGCGGCCGAACTGGATGTCGGCGAAATGCATGCCGAACCCGCGGGTGTGCGGGGCGGCGAGTTCACGCAGAAGCCGGTACGCGGAGTTCCGCGATTGGGCCGGGTCGTCGTCGGCGGCGCTGGTCAGGTGCGGATGGGTGATCTGCACAGGTGTGGTCAGGGCGTCGCCGAACACGACCAGTCGCTCGCCGAGGCTGTCGAGTAGGTAGCTGGTGTGGCCGAGGCTGTGTCCTGGTGTGGGAAGGGCACGCACGCCGGGGAAGAACTCGCCGTCGGGGACGGGACGGATCTGGGTTTCGAAGGCGGCCAGTACTTCCGGGGGTGCGCCGTCGGCGATCGCGAGGTCGCGGGTGTCCCATTCGGTGGCACTGACCAGTACCGGGATTCCGGCGAAGACGTTGACGGTGGTGTCGGTGTGGGCCTGCCACAGCCAGCCGATGTGGTCCATGTGCAGGTGGGTCAGAGCGACGAGGTCGATGTCGTTGACCGATTTCCCGGCCGCGGCGAGGCTGTCGATCAGTTGCCCGCCGCGCAGTTGCCCCACCGGGGTCGGTACGGCCAGCGGGCCGAATCCGGCGTCGATGAGCATGGCTCGGTTGCCGTATTCGATGAGCAGCGCGCCGACGCTGGCCACGAGGTAGCCGTCGGGGTCGAGCAGGGCGTCGAATTGGCGCCATACCTGCTCGTCGGCGTCGGGTAGCCAGCGGCGCGCATCCAGCAGCGCCACGCCGTCGGGCAGGTAGGTGACGCGATGGTGTCCGAAGACCGCGCGGCGCATTCCGGCCGGGCGGGTGAGTCGATCGCTGGTGACGGTCACGGTGGGTTCTCCTTCTCGTGGTGCCCGAGACCTGTTGTCTCGGTGCGGGGTCGGCCGACTGCGTCGGCGGCGGTGAGGGTGG
>NZ_JAFMPL010000135.1:0-18134 GCF_019038455.1 Nocardia noduli | reverse complement strand
CGTAGGTGGAGCAGGCGGTCAGGGCGGTGGCGGCGGCGAGGATGCCCGCACCGGCGACCACGGTGCGGCGGTCGAGATTGTCGGTCGTGCTGTTGTTCATGGGGGAGTTCCGATCAGAAGATGATGCCGTTGTTCTGGAAGAACCACAGCGCGGAGGTGAGCCAGATGCCGATGAGGCCGGTCAGGACCAGACCGCCCGCGAGGGGGAGCGCCCAGCCGGGCAGGCCCTTGCGGGTGAGCAGCAGCATCTTGGTGACGAAGGCGCCGTAGAAGAAGCAGCCGAGTAGCGAATGCCACAGCACGCGGGGCTCGTAATCCTGAAAACCCAACGCGTACAGGCAGTGCACCGCGACCGGCACGGTCGCCACGACGGCGAGTCGTCCCGACCAGACGTGCGCGGGCCCGAGCCAGCGGGGTGAGCCGATCCCGGGAATCTTGCCGTACATGGCCAGGGCCGAACCGAGTTGGAACACGGCCAGCGCCGCCGCCAGGGTGGCGAGCCAGGATTTCACCGCGGTCGGACTGGAGAAGCCCGCGACATTGATCGAGAAGAATCGCGGATCGTGCGCTTTGCCGTACACGCCGAGCGCGACCGCGACGGCCGCGCCGATCAGTACGGCCACCACGATGGCGAGTGCCGGTGTGGCGGAACGAGTTCCGGGTCCGGGCAGGGTGTTGTCAGCCGACATCGTCGCCACCGCTCACTTTGTTCGCCGTGATCTTCTTGCCGCCGACCAGCGCCGTCGCGTCCGATGCGAGGGCGGGTGCGGGGGAGGTGGTGCCGTCGGCGGCGCGCTGCACGCCGGTCACCGCACCGGAGGAGTCCACGATCCAGCTCTGCCGTACTCCGTTGTCGGAGTAGACGTAGAGCCCGGCGGGCGGGGTCACGGGTGCGGCGGTGTAATCCCACCGCTTACCCGCGACGCTGACACTGCCCCCGACCCCGGAACCGGTGGTGGCGCCGTCGAGTGTCGCGTCGTTCTTCCCGGTCAGCTGGAGGCGACCGTTCACCGCGCTGCCACGCAGCCAGGACTCGATCGACGCGCCGTCGCACAGGTAGGCGACCGCTCGATCGCCCTCGACGGTGATCTCCAGGGTGAGCGCGCCACCGGCGGCGGGCGCGATCTTGCCGACGTAATCCGCCTGCGCCGGGAACGCGCCCGGTGCGGGAGCGGCGCTCGTCGGCGGTGCGGCGGTAGCACTCGACGCCGGGGCGACGGTCGTGGTCGCCGCCGCGGGTGTCGCGGTCGGTTGCGCGGCCGTCGGTTCCGGTTCCTTGGACATATTGACGCTGAGCAGGATGAGGCCGAGGACGGCGACCACCCCGAGGGTGAGCCATGGCCCGAGACGTTTCATTGGATCTCCTCGATTGTCGGCCGATTCCGTACACGGCCGAGCGATCCCCGGACTCGACGCTGGCCGGTATCGCTGTTCAGACTGACAACGGGACAGCGCATCCGCAGGTTCAGATCGAATTTCGACCAACTCCGTTCGGCGTGTCGCCGTGTCGGCTCGGTAATTCGCGTGACGGGCTCCGGCCGAGCGCGCACGGCGATCCGATGCCGGGGTGCCCGTCGGAATCGGCAGGGATAGTGTCGTTTCGGTGACGACATCCCTCACGGCTGCCTATCGGGCGGCGTTGCCCGCCGAAACCGACTCGCTCGCCGAACTGATGCGGACCGCCGATCCCGCCACGCCGATTCCGGCCTGCCCCGGCTGGTCGCTCGCCAATCTGATGACCCACGTCGGTCGCGGCCATCGCTGGGCCGCCGCGATGATCACCGATCGCGCCACCGAACGCATCGACTTCCGCGCGGTCCCCGACGGCGCGATGCCCAAGGAACCCGACGCCGCCGCGAAGTGGCTGAGCGACAGTGCCCGGCTGGTTCTGGACGCGGTCGACCGGACCGGCGGTGATGTCGAGATCTGGACGCCGTTCGGCCCGCCGCGTCCGGCCGAGTGGTGGATCCGGCGTCGACTGCACGAGGCCACCGTCCACCGCGCGGACGCCCTGCTCGCCCTGGGCCGCGAGGTGACCTTGAGCCCCGAACTCGCCGCCGACGGCATCTCCGAATGGCTCGGTGTGCTCGAAACCGCCCTGGTCGGCAGTCCCGTTCCCGTCCTCCCCGACGGCGCGACGCTGCACCTGCACGCCACCGATCCCGGTCTCGACGCCGCGGGCGAGTGGACCGTCCGCGGGGCGGGAACCGGCATCGAATGGGATCACGGCCACGCCAAAGGCGCTGTCGCCCTTCGCGGCACCGCTGTCGCGCTGCTACTGGTGATCCTGCGGCGCATCCCCACCGACGATCCGGGTCTCGAAATCTACGGTGACACCGCCGTTTTCGACCGATGGTTGGACACGACCCCGTTCTGACCTATATGCGCCCACGGGAGGGCGTCCGGGCGGATTCGGTTCACGCCGAACCACAGCGCTTTTCATACTGCCCTGCGTCCGGCACGAATCGCCGAGGCTGCCTTGTCTGTCGTCGACGGATTCGATCGGCTGATTCGCTAGCGGGCACCACGTGGGCGCGGTGCTTCGCCGGGTGGCGAGCGAATCCGCCCGTTCCGTCTGCGATCGTCGACGGGACAGGTCAGGCGAGATGGGTTCCGTACCAGTCGATGACCCGACGCCACGCCTCGGCGGCGGCATCGGGCTGGTAGCGGGTACCCGTGTCGTTGAAGAAGGCGTGATCGGCATCGGGCGCGGTGAAGACGCGGTGCGGCAGGCCCGCGCGTTGCAGGGCCGCCTCGGCGGCGGGACGCGAGGCGTTGACCCGATCGTCCTGCGCGGCGTAGATCCCGAGCGTCGCGGCCCGCGTGCTCGCGAGGTCACCGTTGTCGGGGAAGGGGCCGTAGAACGGTGTGGCGGCGGCCAATCCCGGTGTGCCCGTGGCGAGCAGCAGCCAGGTCAGCCCGCCGCCGAAGCAGAATCCGGTGGCGCCGAGCTTCTTTCCCGGTGCGCGTCTGCCCAGTTCCTCCAGACCCGAGCGCAGATCGCCCAGCAGACGATCCTGCGGTGTGCCGGTCAGCGCGGCGGTCGCCGCGGCCGGATCGGTGAAGGTGGCGGTGCCGCCGTGGTCGGAGAGCAGATCGACGGCCAGCGCGCTGTACCCCGCACCCGCGAACCGGCCCGCCACCGAACGGTGGTGATCGGTGAGGCCGCGATTCTCGTGGATGACGAGCACCGCGCCCTTCGGTTGCGCCGCCGCTGCCCACGCGCCCTGGAGAGTCCGGCCGTCCTGGCCGGGATAGGTGATCGGTGTCGTCGGCAGCGCCGCGGCACTGCCGGGCGGTGCGGCGGTCGTGGTCGCGGCGGGAGCCGGTGCGGTGGCCGGTGTGTCGTCACCGGAGGAGCACGCGGCCAGCAGTGCGGTGGCCGCGCCCACGCCGAGGCCGAGTAGACCGAGTCGGCGCAATGCTTCGCGGCGGGGCAGCAATCCCTCGGCGTGGTCGGTGGCGATCTCTTCGGCGACATAGCGCTGCAATGGCTCCACGGGTCAACGGTAGATCGGATCCACCGTGCGCGCCGTGGCGTCGACCTCGCGGTTCACGGCAATTCTCGCGAAATTCACCGTGCCCGTGCCGTCCGGAACCACGGCGGCACGCTCAGCCACGACGGCCCATCCTGACCACCAGCTCGAAGATCGCCAGCACCGCCACCCCCGCGCAGGCGATCGCGATCCCGGAATGGTCGGCACCGCTGCCGTAGTGCACGGCGCACGCGATGATCACCACCGCGACGGTGGTGAGGAAGGCGCGTTTCCCGCCGACCGGGTGACCGACCGCCACGGCGACTACAGCGGTCGGTCGGTCGGGATATTGAGGAAACTCGGCGCGTTCGGATCCAGTAGCAGATGCTGGGGTTTCAGCTCGGAGGCATTGAGCAGCGGCCGGAAGGGCACGGCCTTGGGAGCGTTCGCGGCGAAGACGTCGACCCGCAGACGGTGGCCGGGGCGCAGTACCGCCTGGGTGGGGATGACGGCGATATCGAGTGCGACCGGTTCGCCGGGGACCACGGGCAGGTGACTCGCCGCGGTGATCGGGTTGAACGGCGCGGTGAGATCGCCGTTGGCCGAGCGGGTGCTCCTCGTCTCGTCGATCGCGCGCATCGACGCGGTCAGCTGGCCGGTGCTCAGCACGGTGGAGGTGCCGTCGGGCGCGACGTCGTTGACGGTCACACTCCAGTAGCCGTCGGTGGTGTCGTAGACGGTCGTGAGGTGGGCGTTGATCGGGCCCGAGATCACCGTGTCGGCGGTGACGGGGGCACTGGTGAAGGTGAGCGCGTCGGTCTCCGCGACCCGGGAATCCTTGGCGCACACGTCGAGTGCGGACGCGATACCCGCCGATCCCTGGGCCGCGTCGCGCGAACACGCGTTGGACAGTCCGGGTGCGACGGTCAGGGTGCGCGCGGCGGCGGGAGCGGTCACGGTGAGCGATCCGTCGTGCAGGCTGTCGATCGTGGTCGTGCTGGCGTCCGGCGACAGGTAGACGCGGCGGTGGGTGACGCCGGGCTGTGGGAATTCGGGCAGCGTGACCCAACTTCCGCCCTGCTCCCAGACCACCACCGGACCGAAGTCGTCGATACCGTTGTCGATTCCCTTGAGCCAGTGGTCCAGCCAGGCGCGTTGCAGCACGTCCAGCCGGGGCGGTGCGCCCGCGACGCCGGTGCCCGCGCCGGGATTGGCGTGGTAGGTGTTCCCGACGACGAGTTTCTTCATCGCACCACCGGCGGCCGGTGCGGTGGGCAGGGGAATCGCGTTGTAGATCGTGGTCGCGCTGTTGGCGAAGATGTCGTGCCAACCCCCGTAGACGAAGGTGGGCACCGTGATTCGCTCCGGCTGACCGAGAATGCCCTGCCGGAACGCGCTCGATTCGTCCAGCGCCGATTCCAGCTCGGGCTGCATCTCGTCCATGGCCGGTGTGGTCAGCGCCTGGACGAGCAGATCGTAATTGGTCAACGGGTCGGAGACGCGTTCGTCGAGCCATGCCCAGTCGAAGGTGCCGCGCAGCATCGACGACACGTCGGGCACCATCTTGGCGCGGTTGATCGAATTGAGCCACATCGGCAGGAAGGTGGCTCCGACACCGCCGCCCGGGGCGACCACGTCGCGCATGAGGTCGCTACCGGGAACGACGGGGAAGATGGCCTTCAGCGGTCGCGGCGCGTCCTCGGCGGCCCGGAGTTGGTTGATCCCCGCGTAGGAACCGCCGGTCATGCCGACATTTCCGTCCGACCAGCTCTGGCGCGCCGCCCACTCGATCACCTCGCGGGTATCGAGTTGTTCGCGTGCGCCGAGGGTGTCCCACGCGCCCTGAGAGAATCCGGTGCCGCGCACGTCGACGACGACGAGCGTGTAGCCACTGCGCACCAGCTTCCGGTCGACGCCGAGCACCGTCTGCACCGTGCCGCCGTCCAAGGCGTGCAGCAGATCACCGAAACCGCTGATGGGGGTGCCGGACAGATTGAACCGGTTCGCCAGGTCGACGGTGAGCGGTTGTAATCCTGGAACCGCCAGCGCCGAGTCGATGAGGTTGGCCATGAGTTTGGTGTAAGGCGTCATGGTGACCAGCGCGGGCATCGGCGTCTCCGGCGTGCGGCCCGCCGCGTCGACGGGCCGGTACACGTTCGCCTTGAGCACGACGCCGTCGTTCATGGTGATCGGCACGTCGGATTCGATGCGAATGTCGGGAAAGGGCTGCGGTCCGTCGTGCAGTGCGGTCCATTCCTCGACCGAGGAGATCAGCGCCGGTGCGGGCGCGCGTGTCGCGCCCATCGCCAGTCCGGCGGCGAGGACCACCGCGAGCGCCGTTCCCAGCACCACCCGAAAACTCTTGGCCGAACAACGTTTCGGAGCCACTCGCGTCCTCCACCTCAGCTGCCGCCGGTCACTGATACCTGTGACCATAGCAATCCGCTACCGATAAACCGTGGAACCGGATGCGCTGCGGTGTTGTCCGAGCCGGGGGAGCCTCAGCGACGGAAGACGCCGAGTCCTTCCTCGTCGAAATACTCCGCGGTCATGGTGTCGCCCGCGAAAGTCGCCCGGGAGATGGTGCCCGGCGGGGCGTTCTCGCCCAGCAACTCGAAGGTGAAGGTGTCGCCGTCCCAGTGCTTCAACGGGTAGGTCCGGTTCGCGGGGCCGAGCGTCAAGGTCAGCGTGCCCGCGTTGTCGGTGACGGTCGCCGGTCCCCAGTAGTCGTTGGCGTAGATTCCGACGTAGGACGCCAATGGCCGGGGCGGCGCGGGATTAGCCGGTGCCGGTGTGCCGACCAGATCGCCTTCGGGCCGATCCATTCCCGCGAAGGCGTCGCGGTACAGCGCGCGCCAGTCCTCGCGGACCTCGCCGTATTGCAGGATGTCGGCGAATTCGGCCGTCAACGTCTCGGGCACCCCGATCGGCGCGGCATTGGTCAGGGCCACGATCGCCACGTCGGCGGACGGTACGACCAGGAAATTCGTGGCCGCGCCGAGCGCGAAGGCCCCGGAATGGCCGTAGGTGACGCGCCCCGCCGAGGTGGTCGAGACGTTGTAGCCGAATCCGTAGAACCCCGCCCGCGCGTCGGGGGCGGTGGCCGGGGCGGAGATGATCTGCGGGGTGATCGCGGGCAATAGCGCCTGCGGCGGCGCGAGCAGCGTCGTCAGCCACCGGGTCATATCGTTCACCGAGGAACTCACACCACCCGCGGGTGACTGCGGGTCGGGATCGCGGACGGCCTGGGCGACCCAGCGGCCGTCGACCGACATATGTCCCACCGCCCGGTTCGGTCGCGCGACGAAATCGGCGAAGCGCGAACTCGTCGACGTCATGCCGAGCGGTGCGTACACGGTGTCGTCGGACAGTCGCGCCCAGTCCGTGCCCGCCGCCGTAGCGACGGCCTCGGCCGCGGCGGTCACACCGAAATTGGTGTACTGGTAGGTGATCCGGAACGGGTCCAGCGGTTCGAGCCGCAATTTCTCCAGCACCTGCCGACGGTCGAAGCCCATATCCTCGAGGCGGTCGCCCGCGTGCTCGGGCAGCCCGCTGCGGTGGGAGAACATATCGCCGACGGTGACGTTCGCCGTCACGTACGGATCGCCGAGTGCGAACCACGGCAATTTCGACACGATGGGGGTCTCCCACTCCACCGACCCGGTCCCCACCTGGTGCGCGACCACCGTCGCCGCCACGGATTTCGACACCGAGGCCAGCTGGAACACGGTGTCGGCGTCGACGCGTTCGGCACCGCCCGCCGCGCGCACACCGAACCCCTTGCTGTACACGGTCTTCCCGCCGTGGACGACGGCCACCGCCATCCCCGGGATGCCGGATTCGGTCATCAGCGATTCGACCAGTCCGTCCAGTCGACCCACGGCAACCTCGACGGCGTTGTCCGGCAGGGCCAGCCCGACCACCCGATTGGGTGGCACCTGTCCGGTGGTCGTGGTGGCGGGAGCGGTGGTGGTGGTGGTGGCGTCGTCGGCGGGCGACGCACAGCCCGCTGCCAGGGCGAACAAGGAGATCATGGCTACCGCGCGGAGGCGTCGCGTCATGGCGCAACGGTAGTCCGTACCGGGCCGCGCGAGGAGGTATCGGCGGTCCCGCGCCGTCTACAGCAATGTTGTCGTTACATTTCGTCGGCGGTCGGCGAGGTTCCGCGAGGTGTCAGGTGCGCAGGTCTCGGTCCGCGGCGGTGAGCACCCTGCGGAAGACGTACGAGATCACCGGCTTCACCACTATCCGGGTGACGACGCCCGCGCCGAAGGGCAGTCGCACCTCGGCCACGGTGGTCCATACCACCGACGTGCCACCGTCGACCTCGGTGAAGGTGAGTTTTCCGCCCTCGTGGCGCGAGGGTGGAAAACTGCGCTCGACCAGGTACTCGAATTCGTGTGGCGGTCGATACGCGGTGATGCGTTCGCGGAACCGTCCGATGACCCAGGTCAGCACGCGGACCGCGCCCTCGCCGTAGGGCGCGTCCGTGCCGGGCCGCACCAACCGCTCCCGCAGCACGATCGGTGCCCGCGTGTAATTGCTTGCGACGGATAGCCATTCGAAGACCCGGTCGATCGGAGCGTCGATCACGCGTTCGACAGTGATGGTTTCCATACGAGAACTCCCGACTCGTCTACTATGATCGATAGTAGTCCTTCGGTGGGGCGTGGGAGTACTGATCGCGCGGACCCGGCCCCCTCATCGTCGCCGGGTCCGCGCGACGGATCACCCGCGGGCGATGGATTCGAAGACGGTGGGGTCGACGAGGGTGGAGGTGTCGCCGAGTTGGCGTCCTTCGGCGACGTCGCGGAGGAGTCGGCGCATGATTTTGCCGCTGCGGGTTTTGGGGAGTTCGGGGACGATGTGGATGTCGCGTGGTCGGGCGATGGGGCTGATCTGTGTGGAGACTTGGGCTTTGAGTTCGGTGATGAGTGCTTGGCCGGTATCGGTGGCGTCGGCGGTGAGGATGACGAAGGCGACGATGCCTTGTCCGGTGGTGGGGTCGGTGGCGCCGACGACGGCGGCTTCGGCGACGGCGGGGTGTGCGACGAGGGCGGATTCGACTTCGGCGGTGGAGATGCGGTGTCCGGAGATGTTCATGACGTCGTCGACGCGGCCGAGGATCCACAGGTCGCCGTCGGTGTCGAGTTTGGCGCCGTCACCGGCGAAGTACCAGCCTTGGTCGGCGTAGCGGGTCCAGTAGGTTTCGCGGTAACGGTCCATGTCGCCCCAGATACCGCGCAGCATCGATGGCCACGGCTGGTCCAGTACCAGGTAGCCGTTGGCTTCGGTTTCGCCGTGTCGGACCGGTGTGCCTTCTTCGTCCACCACCTGGGCCGAGATACCGGGCAGCGGTGTCATGGCCGCGCCGGGTTTGGTGGCGGTCACCCCGGGGAGGGGGGAGATCATGATGGCGCCGGTTTCGGTCTGCCACCAGGTGTCCACGATGGGGGTTGTGCCGGCGCCGATGACGTCGCGGTACCAGCGCCAGGCTTCGGGGTTGATGGGTTCGCCGACCGAACCGAGCAGGCGCAGGCTGGTCAGATCGTGGGTGTCGGGGATCTGGCGTCCCCATTTCATGAAGGTGCGGATGAGAGTGGGAGCGGTGTAGTAGAGCGTGACACCGTATTTCTCGATGATCTGGAAGTGGCGGTGTTCGTCGGGGAAATTCGGGGTGCCTTCGTAGACGACCTGTGTGACGCGGTTGGACAGTGGTCCGTAGACGATGTAGGAGTGTCCGGTGATCCAGCCGATGTCGGCTGTGCACCAGTAGATGTCGGTGTCGGGTTTGTGGTCGAAGACGGTGTGGTGGGTGTAGCTGGTTTGGGTGAGGTAGCCGCCGCTGGTGTGGAGGATGCCTTTGGGTTTTCCGGTGGTGCCGGAGGTGTAGAGGATGAACAGGGGGTGTTCGGCGTCGAAGGGTTGGGCTTGGTGGGTGGGTGAGGCGTGGGCGATGGTGTCGTGCCACCACAGGTCGCGGTTTTCGGTCCAGGGGACCTCGATGCCGGTGCGGCGAACCACGAGGACGTGTTCGACGGTGTGGGGTGCGTCGTCGGTGGTGAGTGCTTGGTCGACGGCGTCCTTGAGGGGGGCGGGGGTGCCGCGTCGCCATTGTCCGTCGGTGGTGATGACGAGTCGGGCTTGTGCGTCGTCGATGCGTTGGCGTAGTGCGGTGGGGGAGAATCCGGCGAAGACGACCGAGTGGGTCAGGCCGAGGCGGGCGCAGGCCAGGATGGCGATGATGGCTTCGGGGATCATGGGCATGTAGATGGCGACGCGGTCGCCCGCGACCAGGCCCAATTGGGTGAGGTAGTTGGCTGCCCGGGAGACTTCGGCGAGCAGTTCGGCGTAGGTGAGGGCGCGGGTGTCGCCGGGTTCGCCTTCGAAGTGGATGGCGACCTGGTCGCCGTGTCCGTCGATGACGTGGCGGTCGAGGCAGTTGTAGGCGACGTTGAGTTGCCCGCCGCCGAACCAGGTGGCGACCGGGGCGTCGGTCCAGTCCAGGACTTGGGTGAAGGGTTGGTGCCAGTGCAGGCGCTGGGCTTGCTCGGCCCAGAATCCTTCGCGGTCGGCCGCGGCTCGTTCATACAACGAGACATCGGCATTCGCCGCGGCGGCGAACTCCGTGGTCGGTGGGTACGAGTCGTTGTGATCGGCGTTCGTTTCGGTCATCTCGCCTCTTCTTTCCACGTAACCTGGGCGCACTGTTCGACGCGGCCGGTTCGACAGTAGTCAACGGCCGACGCCGCCGGGCCGGGTGTGTCCACCGGGTTTCGGAACTGTCTCGTTCGCCGGAATCGACGTCGCCCGACGGTCCCGCCCACCACCTCGGACGACGGCGAACCTTCGGCCGATCGGCGATCTTTCCCTGTTTCTCTCATGTTGCCGCATTGGTAACAAGCACACCGAACCTTGCTCGATCCGGTGACAGCGCCGCCACCGATGGCTAATCTCCGAAACGTTCCTGGTGGATCGGATCGGGCACACCATGGTCCTCGCGTGCCCGCCGAACCGCTCGATGCCGAATTCGGGAGAACGCGTTGAGATTCCACAGAGTTACCGCGTTGACCGCGGCGCTGGTACTGGCCTCTGGCCTCGGACTGTCCGCGTGTTCCTCCAGCGACACCGCCGATCCCGCCATCGTCACCACCAACGGCGGTGAGCCGCAGAATCCGCTGGTACCAACCAATACCAACGAGAATTACGGCGGGCGGGTCGTCGACAGATTGTTCGCGGGTCTGAAGTACTACGACAACAAGGGTGTCGCCCACGACGAGATGGCCGAATCCATCACGACGACAGATCGCAAGAACTATCGCATCGTCCTGCAACCGGACTGGAAGTTCACCGACGGCACCCCGGTCACGGCGAAGTCCTTCGTCGATGCCTGGAACTACGGGGCGCTCGGCGCCAACGCGCAGTTACAGAGTTACGTCTTCACCCCGATCGCCGGATTCGACGAAGTGTCGGCGGAAAAGCCGACGGCACAGACGATGTCGGGCCTGAAGGTCGTCGACGATCGTACGTTCACCGTGGAGTTGAAGCAGCCGTCCATCGACTTCGAGACCGAACTCGGCTACGCGCCGTTCTATCCGCTGCCCGAATCCGCGTTCGCCGATATGCGGGCCTTCGGCGAGAACCCGATCGGCAACGGGCCGTACAAGTTCGCGAATACCGGCGCGTGGGAGCACAACGTCAAGATCGACCTCGTGCCGAATCCGGACTATCGCGGCGGCCGCCCGGCCAAGAACAAGGGTCTGCGTTTCGTCATGTACCAGTCCTTCGACACCGCGTACTCCGATCTGCAAGCGGGCAATCTCGACACCCTCGACACCATTCCCGACAGCGCGCTGACCACCTACGAAGCCGATCTCGGCGACCGCGCCATCACCAAGCCCACCGCGCAGAATCAACACATCGGGGTCCAGGCCGCTGTGCCGCATTTCAGCGGCGAGGAGGGTTTGCTTCGCCGCCGGGCGATTTCGATGGCGATCAACCGGGAACAGATCTGCGAGACCATCTTCAACGGAACCAGGCTGCCCGCCCGTGATTACACCGCGAGCACCCTGCCCGGATTCGACGGCAATCTGCCCGGTTCGGAAGTGCTGAAATACAACCCGACCGAGGCCAAGCGGTTGTGGGCGCAGGCCGACGCGATCGCGCCGTGGACCGGCCGCTACGAGATCGCCTACAACTCCGACGGCGGTCATCAGGCCTGGATCGAGGCCGTGGCCAACAGTGTGAAGAACACCCTCGGCATCGACGCGGTCGGCACGCCGTATCCGACGTTCAAGAACATCCGCGATCTCGTGAACGCCGGAACGATCGGTAAATCGTTCCGGTACGGCTGGCAGGGCGATTACCCGACCATGCTGCAATTCTTGACCTCGCAGTACTACAGCTTCTCCGATACGAACAACGTCGACTACAAGAATCCCGAATTCGACCGACTGCTGGACGCCGCGCTCGCCGCGCCGACCCAGGAGGAGTCCTACCGGATCGTGGCACAGGCCCAAGCCCTGTTGATCAGGGATATGGCCGATATCCCGATATTCGACTACGTCGCGGCCGCCGGGCACTCGGACCGGGTGACCAAGGCCGAATTGGCGTGGAACGGCCTGTTCGACTTCGAGAATATCGAGAAGTAGCCGCCAGGCACGGCCGTGCCGCCACCTCCGGCGGCACGGCCGCGCCGTTCACCCAGGAGACGATATGGCCTGGTACATCGTGCGGCGTCTACTCCAGATGATCCCGGTTTTCCTCGGGGCGACGTTGCTCGTCTACGCGATGGTTTTCCTTGTTCCCGGTGACCCGATCCAGGCGCTCGCGGGAGATAAACCGATGACCCCCGCGGTGGAAGCCCAACTCCGGGCGCGGTACCACCTGGACGAGCCGTTCTTCGTGCAGTACCTGCTCTACCTGAAGGGGATCGTCACCCTCGATTTCGGCACCGCGTTCTCCGGCAGGCCGGTGCGTGACGAACTCGCCCGCGCCTTCCCGGTCACGATCAAACTCGCGTTGATGGCGGTGCTGATCGAAGGCGTGTTCGGCGTGATCTTCGGCCTGATCGCGGGCCTGCGCAAAGGCAGGCTGTTCGATTCGACCATGCTGGTGGTCAGCCTGATCATCATCGCGGTGCCGATTTTCGTCACCGGATTCCTCGCCCAATTCCTGCTCGGCGTGAAATGGGGAATCGCTCCGGTGACCGTCACCGGGCACGCGAGTTTCGGGGAACTGCTCGTTCCCGCGCTCGTCCTCGGGTCGCTGTCGTTCGCGTACGTGCTTCGGCTGACGCGCAACTCGGTGGCGGAGAACATGTCCGCCGACTATGTCCGCACCGCCACCGCGAAGGGACTGGGCAGACCGCGCGTGGTCACCGTGCACATCCTGCGCAATTCCTTGATTCCGGTAATCACCTTTCTCGGCGCCGACCTCGGCGCGCTGATCGGCGGGGCCGTGGTCACCGAGGGCATCTTCAATATTCCCGGTGTCGGCGGCACGCTGTACCAGGCGATCACGCGCGGTGAGCCGCCGACCGTCGTCTCCTTCGTGACGGTGCTGATCGTCGTCTTCCTGATCGCGAATCTGGTCGTCGATCTGCTGTACGCCGCGCTCGACCCGAGGATCCGCTATGCCTGATCCGGGTAAGAATTCAACGGAGAAATCCGGGCCGCGCCAGCCGTATTTCCTCGCCGCGCCCGACGAGGTGGAAGTACTCGCCACCGATCGGGTGGAGGAATCGGGCGCGCCGCGCGGCATTCTCAGCGACGCCTGGCGTCAATTGCGGCGCAATCCGATCTTCCTCGTCGCCGCGGTGATGATCGTGGTCGTCGTGCTCATGGTGGTGTGGCCCGGACTGTTCACCGACCAGGATCCGCGCTACTGCCACGGCGATTTCAGCATGGATCCGCGTGGACCCGGTCATCCCTTCGGGTTCGACAAACAGGGGTGCGACGTCTTCGCGCGGACCATTCACGGTGCCCGCGCATCGGTGTTGACCGGATTGGGCGCCACCGCGATGTTCCTTCTCATCGGCGGAACACTCGGCGCGCTGGCCGGTTTCTACGGCGGCCTGCTCGATTCGGTCGTCTCGCGTATCGCGGAGATCTTCTTCGCCATCCCGCTCATGCTGGCGGCGATCGTGATCATGCAATTGCTCGACCAGCGCACCATCTGGACCGTCATCGTGATTCTGGCCGTGTTCACCTGGCCGCAGGCCGCTCGCATCACGCGCAGCGCCGTCATCGAGTCGAAGAACAGCGAGTACGTCACCGCGGCGAAAGCATTGGGTGTCTCGCGAATACGCGTATTGATACGTCACGTGCTGCCGAATTCGGCCGGACCGCTGATCGTGGTCACCACGATCTGGCTCGGGGTCTTCATCGTGACCGAGGCTACGCTGTCCTACCTCGGCGTCGGACTGCCGCGCACCGTCGTCTCCTGGGGTTCGGATATCGACACCAACCAGCAACAACTGCGTGGCGGTTCGCCGATCCTGTTCTATCCCGCGACGGCACTGGCGCTGACCGTGCTGAGTTTCATCCTGCTCGGCGACGCCCTGCGTGACGCGCTCGATCCGAAGGCGAGGAAACGATGACCGGGGAGATATCCGACCGCCCCCTGCTCGAGATCGACGACCTCACCGTCTGTTTCACCTCGGAGGGACAACAGGTTCCCGCCGTGCGCGGGGTGAGTCTCTCGGTCTATCCCGGCCAGACCGTCGCGATCGTCGGCGAATCGGGTTCGGGCAAGACGACCACCGCGCACAGCGTCATCGACCTGCTGCCAGGCACGGGCCGGGTGACCTCGGGTTCCATCGTCTTCGACGGCAAAGTCCTGACCGGGGCGTCGAAGAAGGACATCGTCGCGGTGCGAGGCAGGGGCATCGGGCTCGTGCCGCAGGATCCGATGTCGAATCTGAATCCGGTGTGGAAAGTCGGCTTCCAGATCCGGGAGACATTGGAAGCCAATGGGATCGCGAAAGGTAAGGCGGCCGCGCGGCGTGCCGTCGAACTGCTCGAGGAAGCGGGAATGCCCGACGCCCAGCGCCGCGTCAACCAGTATCCGCACGAATTCTCCGGCGGGATGCGTCAGCGCGCGCTGATCGCGATGGGGTTGGCGTGCAGGCCCAAACTGTTGATCGCCGACGAACCGACGTCCGCGCTCGACGTCACCGTGCAACGTCAGATCCTCGACCATCTCGCCGCGATGACCACCGAACTCGGCACCGCCGTGCTGCTCATCACCCACGACCTCGGACTCGCCGCCGAACGCGCCGAACACCTCGTGGTGATGTATCGGGGCAAGGTGGTGGAATCCGGTCCGGCGCTGCGTATTCTGCGCGACCCCCGACATCTCTACACCAAGCGACTCGTCGCTTCGGCGCCCTCGCTGGCCTCGCAGCGACTGTCCTCGGTACGTGAGCGCATAGCGGTGCGTGAACAGGCGGTTCGAGTCGCCGAGGACGCGGGCGGTGACGCCCCCACCGATGTGGTGGTCGCGCGGAATCTGACCAAGGAGTTCGCGATCCGGGGCGCGCGACCATGGTCGTCGACCGTGTTCAGGGCGGTCGACGATGTCGGATTCCGGCTGAAGCGCGGCACGACCACCGCGATAGTGGGCGAATCCGGTTCGGGCAAGTCGACGCTGGCGCAGATGGTCCTCGGCCTGCTCGAGCCGACCTCGGGCTCGGTGACCTTCGACGGTCAGCAGATCGCGACACTGGATCGCAAGGGCGCCTTCGCCTTCCGTCGCCGGGTGCAGCCGATTTTCCAGGACCCGTACGGTTCCCTCGATCCCATGTACTCGATCTTCCGCACGATCGAGGAACCGCTGCGCACCCATCGGATCGGCACGGCGAGGGAACGTGAGACCGCGGTGCGCGATCTGCTCGACAAGGTGTCGCTGCCGCATTCGGTGATGCGTCGCTACCCGAACGAACTGTCGGGCGGTCAGCGGCAGCGGGTGGCGGTGGCGCGCGCGCTCGCGCTTTCCCCCGAGGTCGTGGTCTGCGACGAGGCGGTCTCGGCACTGGATGTCCTGGTTCAGGCGCAGATCCTGAAATTGCTCAACGACCTGCAAGCCGAACTCGGGCTGTCGTACCTGTTCATCAGCCACGACCTGGCCGTTGTCCGCCAGATCGCGGACGAGGTGCTGGTCATGCGGGCGGGCCGGGTGGTGGAGTCCGCTCCCACGAGCGAGGTGTTCGACAGTCCGAAAGAGGAGTACACGCGGCGGCTGCTGGAGGCCATACCCGGGCGTGACCTGTTGACGGGGTGAATCGGGCGACGGCTAGCCTCGTATTCCGTGACCGATCCGCTACAGCCCTTGGTCGACCTGCCCGGCGTCCGCGATGCCGCCGACCGTGCCCGTGACGCGCTCGCCGCGGTGCACAGGCACAAATCGAATCGGCGCGGCTGGGCGACCACCGCCGCCGAAGCCGCGGTGCGGGCCGCGCGTTCGTCCTCGGCCGTCGACGGTGGCAGTACCGAACTCCGCCCCGACGGTCACGTCGATGATCCGATCCTGGCCGGGGCACTCCGGGTGGGACAGGCCCTCGACGGCGACGCGCTGCGCAACCTGGTCGGCGTCTGGCAACGTGCGCCGCTACAGGCGCTGGCACGACTGCATCTGCTCGCCGCCGCCGATATGGTCGAGGACGAGACGCTGCTCGGCCGTCCGCGTGCCGACCGGGGGATTTCCGAGCGCCTGGATCTGCTCGCGCAGACCGTCCTGGGCTCCACCGCGCCCGCCCCCGTCATCGCGGCGGTGGTGCACGGCGAACTGCTCACGCTCCGTCCCTTCGGCAGCGCCGACGGTGTCGTCGCGCGCGCCGCGTCGCGGCTGGTCGCCGTGTCGAGTGGGCTGGACCCGCACGGCCTCGGTGTGCCCGAGGTGTTCTGGTTGCGGCGACGGCAGGCCTACCTCGACGCGGCCGCCGGATTCGCCACGGGAACCCCGGACGCGGTGGGAGGCTGGACGATCCTGTGCTGCGGGGCGCTGGAGGACGGCGCGCGAGAGGCTACCTCGATCGCGGATTCGGCCGCCGGATGAGTTCCGCGCGATGATCGCGCGGGGAATGCCCCGAGGGAGTGCGGACATCGAAGCGGGCGGCGTAGTCGACGACGACCTCACCGCCCGCTAGCACGGACTACCCGGTTACCAGGCGTGCTCGGTGGGTTGTGTTCTGCGGCCTCGGCGATGCTCCGGACTTCGTCGGTTAATCCCCGCAACCTGTGCGAGGCTCTCGCCGCCGGAATCCGAATCTCGCAGGCCCACAACGCTTCTGCCCTTGTAGCGGCGTGCTCCGCGTGGGTGCCTGGTGTCCGTGCTGGGAAGTACGATCGGGAGACTCGACCTTCTCTTCCGGTCCAGCCTTGGCCTTTCGCCCTCCGTAGCTACCTTTCTACACTGTGACGGGTCTCACTTCAAGGCTTCGTCAAGCATTGAATATCCGGGGTGTCACCCGGCGTTTCGTGGTCGGATCGCCCGTCCGGCCTGCCCTGGTCGCCCCGCGGGGACCGTTGGGTTTCAGCGCCGCCCGCGCAGGATCCGGTAGGTGATCGCGCCCGCGACTATCGCGCTGAGGCCGACCGCGGCGGTCGCGGCGACCGTGGTCGAGGAGGGAGTCTGGAACCTCGCCCACAGCGAGACCGGATTGGAGAAGGTCAGAATCGGCCAGCCCCGCGCCGTCGCCTCGCGTCGCAGCGCGCGGTCCGGATTCACCGCCGTGGGGTGGCCGACCGCGCTCAACATGGGGATATCGGTGACCGAATCGGAGTACGCGTAGCACTGGGCGAGATCGTAACCCTCAGTGGCCGCGAGCTTTTCGATCGCGGTCACCTTGCCCTCGCCGTAACAGTAGAACTCCAGTTCGCCGGTGTACGCGCCGTTCTCCACCACCATCCGGGTCGCCGCGGTGTGCGACGCGCCGAGCACTTCGGCGATCGGACCGACGATCTCCTCGCCGGAGGCCGAGACGATGACGACATCGTGGCCCCGGATCTTGTGGTCGGCAATGAGATCGGCGGCCTCGGCGTAGACGAGCGGGTCCACGAGCTCGTGCAACGTCTCGGCCACAATGGATTTCACCTGTTCGACGTCCCAGCCCGCGCACATATCGGTCAGGTGGGCGCGCATCCGCTCCATCTGATCGTGGTCGGCGCCGGAGAGCAGGAACAGGAAATGCGCGTAGCTGCTTTCCAATACGGCGCGGCGGTTGAGCAGTCCCTGTGCGAAGAACGGCTTGCTGAACACGAAGGTGCTCGACTTCGCGATCACCGTCTTGTCCAGGTCGAAGAACGCGGCGACCCGCGCAGCGGTCGGTTCGTCCGGAGACGCCGTGAACGGCGCGGTCCGGTCCGGAACCGATCTGTGCTCGCCCTGGCCCGTCACTCGTACAGGATAGGTGCTCGTGTCGGGCGCGCACGTCCGGACGCTGCCCGGGCGCTCTCGCCGGCCGAATCGTATGCCGCGCGACCCCTTGTTCGCGGGCCGGGAAGCCGGACGCCGGAGGTTTGCCGGAGGCCTGCCGGGCCGGTGGGTACGACAAAGTTCTCCCGCGTCAGACTTGCGTTCTGGGCGGGACTTGGGTGTAGTATTGCTGGCACCTGGACATAGTCCAGGCGCGTTCAGCCCGACCCCCCGGGGCTGAAC
>NZ_JAFMPL010000134.1:0-18527 GCF_019038455.1 Nocardia noduli | reverse complement strand
GATCAAGATCCTGCTGGAATTGGTGCGGACCCAGGTGGCGATCGTGCTCGGACACGACGACGCCACCGCGATCGACGCCGACCGTAACTTCCAGGAACTGGGATTCGACTCCCTCACCGCCGTCGAATTAAGAAACTACCTGGTCCGAGTGACCGGAATTGAATTGTCTCCCGTGGTGATATTTGATCAGCAGAATATTGCTTCTTTTGCGGAATACCTGAGGAACCGGTTTGATACTGAACATTCTTCGGTTGAAAAAGCGCTTCCTCTGGATACGCTCGGTGGGCTCTTTAGGGCGGCGCTGCGATCAGGAAAAATGGATGCAGGCTATGACTTGCTCCGGGCTGCCACGTGCCTTCGTGAAACCTCTGCATCCTGTGACCCTGTTAGGGGTCCGCAGCCGGTTATGCTATGTGATGGACCAACTGTGCCGCAGATTATTTTTGTGTGTACACCGGTTTTCGGTGGAGTGGCCGAGCATGCACATCTTTCCAAGATATTTAGTGGACGCCGTCGAGTGTGGAGCGTCCCGCTGATGGGATTTAAGTCGGGAGAACCGCTGCCGGAATCGGCTGATGTGGCGATCAAATCGGTAGCTGAAGCGGTAGAGGGAGTGGTTGGTGACGCACCATTCGTTCTGGTGGGACACTCGTCTGCGGGGCATGTGGCCTATGCCACAGCCGAACGGCTCGCGGGGTCGTGTGTGTCAAAGCTGGAAGGTATAGTGCTGTTGGATACCTTCGAAATGGAAGTAGGGAAAAATCTCCCCATGGATCAAGTGGCGAGCAGGACTCTCAGGGAGGAATTCGAAGGAGGCCTTAGCTTTGAAAGTCTAACCGCTACTATCACCTGGGTGGATTATTTATCCAAGATCAATTATATTGCAGATGATCATGATGCGCTCTTTGTGCAGTGTCGAGAACCGGTATTTGAGCTGGAAATTGAAGGTGAAAGTATTGGAATAATCGCCAAACCTTGGTCGAATATGCAAACGCTCTCGATGATAGATTCCGACCACTTTTCGATGGTATCGAGCGATGCTGACAAGGTCGTTGCTGCTATAGAGGAATGGTTGGGGCGTTCAAGAAGATGATGTGTAGATATCGAAATAACTGCAGGAGGGATGGCTCTTGCGGTGTCCCGCGCGGATCCCATAGTTCGTACTTAAGGTACGGGGCTCCTGTCCTTGAAACTGAGGGTGAAACGCTCATCGCAGAATAGATGTAGCTCTGCGGCCATCCTGTCGGCTGTGATCCATCCGATCCTCGATCATCTGAGTGCACTGGCAGTGCCGCGTCAAGCAAAATTCGGTAGATAGTCGGGTCGCCGGATCTTGGGGTTGACCGCAAAGTCGCGTGGTGATCGGTGCCGTTGAGTGCGAAGTAGCGCAATGCCGCGAAGGACTGCTGCACCGCGTGGATGCGGCCCTCATCACTGTGAGCGTCGCGCACGGCGGCATTGCCTTGTAGGCAATCGGCGAGGCATTTCCGTGGACCTGGGTTTCACAGTACGTTCGGCAGCCGGTCGACTGTGCGATAGGACAATGCCATGAACAGCTCTTGCCGAAGGTTGATTTCGCAGCCGACGTTGCGACAGCATTGACCGAGGTTCGGGATTGAGGTGGCAAGCACTGGAACCGCAGCCGAGCGTTGAGATCGTTGCAACTGCACGGCCATAGCGGCAGGATCGGGATCGTTGATGGACAGGTGGCTGGTCCAATGGCGCTAATGTGGGCCGTGTTCTGTTGCTGTGCAGGCAATCACTACTTGATAGCGACCGGCGCGGATGTCAGTCTTGCGACTGGTCGCGCCGGGATACACCGAGCATTCGTTGGATTCGAGGCGAAGGGGTGGGTGCGTGGAAAGGCGCGATCGGCGGCCTCGTGGTCGATCGGGCGCCAGGCCCGGCGCCTGTGCTTGCGTTGGTTGACCCAGTCTCCGAGCGGGGTGCTATCTCGCCACTGTCTAACTGCAGAGGCGTTGTCCTGCAACAGTGCTCATAGTTATCGGTCGAAGTTGGACTGAGCGTTAAGCGCCTAGGCGACAGGTTCAGGATCGGCGGGGCGGTTTGTGCTTTTAAGGGTTGGCTTTTGGGCTGGCGTATCGGATGATGATGTCTGACAATACTGTTCGTAACCAAAGGATCTGGTGGTCTTCGCTGGGCGCCGGCTTGACGTCTGGCCACAGCGACTTGATCACGGAGCAGTGATCCACCGGACCGTAGAAAGGGTACTGATGACGGAGACAACCGGATTGACCGGCTACACAGCAGAGTTCATGGAAATCGCCAACAATTATGCGGAGATCTGGAATCAGCCGGACCCCGCGCTCCGTCGTATCGCTATAGCCAATCTATGGGCTGATGATGGAGTTGGGTACCTTGAGGGCGTTCGGTTCTCTGGGCACAATGAGCTCGATACTCGCGTCGCCGACATCTACGAAAAGTTCGGCGCGAGTGGTAAATACAAGGTTAGGCATGCTGGCGACACTAGCGTCCATCAGGACGTGATCATGTTCACGATCGAGGTAGTAACCCTTGACACCGACGAGATCGCTTGGGCAGGAAGAGTCTTTCTGATTCTCGATGGCGACGGCCGAATCAGGGAGGACTACCAGGTAACCGTCCAGTTTGCGGTTGAGCTGCTCCCCATCGGCGAACCGCCCGCTTAGCGCGAAGCGGCGTTCTCGACGGGGGCAACCTGGCCGAAGCCAGGCTGGCGATCCGGCTCGTGGCCAGGTAACAGTTCAGTTCACCGCCGTCGCGGGTGTGCAAGGAGCCCGACCCGACGGCGCAACTGGTAGGGGCACCTAAATAGCAGCCGTTGGCAAACGCGGTGTCTCCGCCGGGAACCGGCCGTGGCCTGTTCCCAGTGAATGAGACCGTCGATATTAGAGTCCTGTTGGTCCTGGTGAGGGCCGGAAGGGACTCTGAGGATCATGGCAGGACCCTAAGTTTGAAGTGTCCGAGGTTGGTCTTCGGATACCCGGGTCGGTGGGGTGTGACTGATGTGCAGGATGTTGTCTTCGTGGCTCCTTGCGACTTGCCGCCCTACCGATCTGGACACTCCGGCCGCTGATTGAGAGCTGTTGCGGATTGTCGCTGTTTAGGGACCTGCGGCGGGGTTGTCCATGGGTGTTCTGCGACAACGGGAGTGATGAGTGAATCGCGCCGGGTTTGGTGCGCACTCGGTTATCTGTCTCCAGCGGGGTGCTGGGTCAGGTTCGCATAATATTCGGCCTCGTGCTCGATCGGTAGTCGGCGCCCGAGTCAGTGCATGAGCCGGTTTCGGTTGAACCAGCTCACCCATTCGTGGGTGAGTAGCTCGACGTCAGCCATCCGGTGTAGCGGGCCACGCCGGAACGGCGAATCGTCGCGGACCGCTTCGGTTTTGTAGAGCCCGATCGTGGTCTCGGCTAATGCGTTGTCGAACGCATCACCGGCCGATCTGATCGAGCGACGAAGCCCCGAAAGCATCAGTATCTCACTGAATTTCACTGATATGTATTGATCGGGTTTAACCGGTGGTCGCAACACCCGAGGTCACGGAGGGTGTATGGGAAGGCCGTCGGACTGGATGCGGGAGGTTACCGGCCGAGCGCCGATGCGGTCGCCGGGGCACCCGGGCCACCAGCGAATGATGGAACGTCGTTTCTGGGACCAGATCGCCGAGGGGCTGCTTCCGACGGAAGCCGCTGTGGCAGTGGGGGTATCGCCTGTCAAGGGAACTCGATCGGTGATCGTGGTATCCCACAACGCCTGCTTCGACGGCGGCCGAGCGCGCCAGGCATGGAAGGTTCTCGGGGCGATCTTGCACCCGTGCGCTGTCAGCGCACGACAGATCGGAGCGACCCCGAACCGAGCCCGATACTCGGCGATGAACCGACAGACTATCTCGGTCGCGAGTCGCTCGCTCGCGCGAAGAAACTTGTTGCTGCCGAGAGGATCTCGATCGTCTCGGCAGCTCGGCGATCTTACGTTTCTGCTCCCGGATGATCCGGGCCGACTCACTCGAGGTCCCCTCGGCCTCGCCGCGGTCGACCGCGGCCTGGCGAATCCATTTCCTCAGGGTCTCCGCGGTCATACCCAACCGCGACGAGACAGCCGTGATCGCGGCCCACTCACTGTCGTAATCCTCGCGGTGATCGCGAACCAGCCGCACAGCCTTGGCTCTGGTCGCTTCGTCGTACTTCGATGGCATGATCTGCCCATCCTTCCCAAGAAAGAAGGTGAGCACCAAACCCGGCGCGATTCACTTGGGCGGCCAACTCCTCGGCCGAAGCCCAAGCCCAGCGTCAACAACCTCATGACCCACAACACCTAGTAGTACTTTGTTAGGTTGGCGTGTCGGCTCGAGTTCTGTGGCGATTCTCGAGACGATGCCCTTGTGAACGTCGCGATCGTGGCTCGTGTGGGTGAGCAGTTGGATTCGTTTGTGGGTGAGGTGTTTTCCTCGCTCACGCGTAAGGATCAACGCGCCACGGCGGGGTTGTATGTGCAGGGATTGATGTTGGATGGGCGCCGCAAGTCGATGCAGCCGATGGCACAGCGGCTCGGTGTCGATCATCAGCGGTTTCAGCAGTTTCTCACCAATTCTCCCTGGGACGTCGATTCGGTACGGAAAGGGTTGTCCCGCAAAGCATCTGATCTGATCGGGCCGGATGCGTGGGTGGTCGACGATACCGGGTTCGCCAAGGACGGCGACTCGTCACCGGGGGTGGCCCGCCAGTACTCGGGCACCCTCGGCAAAGTCGGCAACTGCCAGATCGCGGTCAGCGTGCACGCCGCCTCCGACGCCGCCTCGTGCCCGTTGGATTGGCGGTTGTTCCTGCCTTCGAGTTGGGACGAGCACACCGCCGAAGAAGGTGGCGATGCCGCGGCGATCACCTCGCGGCGCGCCCGCGCCGCGATACCCGCCGCCGAACGCTACCGGCCGAAGTGGCAGATGGCATTGGAGATGATCGACGAACTCATCTCCTGGGGTCGGAGACCGCCGGTGCTGGTCGCCGACGCCGGATACGGCGGGGTCACTGCCTTCCGGGAGGAGTTGACCCGACGCGGTCTGCACTACATCGTCGCGGTCAAACCGGTCACCGCCGCCCAGTCCGTCGACGCGGTCTGCGAAACCGTCGAGTATTCCGGGCTCGGGCGCCCACCCAGCGGCAAACCTCGCTACCGTCTACCTGCTACGACCTGCAAGAACCTCGCCATCGCCGCCGGTGCCGAGGCATTCACAGAAGTGGTCTGGCGCCACGGCACCCGCCGCGACGCCGACAACCCCACCGCGTCGATGCGATCACGATTCCTGGCGCTGCGGGTGCGTCCGGCCAACCGCAACGTCACCCGCGACAACGACGGCAGCCTGCCCGAAACCTGGCTGCTGGCCGAATGGCCCACCGGAGCCGGCGAACCCACCGACTACTGGCTCTCCACCCTGCCCATCGACACCCCCATCACCGAACTCGTGCGCCTGGCCAAGATCCGCTGGCGCATCGAACACGACTACCGCGAACTCAAAACCGGCCTCGGACTCGACCACTTCGAAGGCCGCTCCTGGCTCGGCTGGCACCACCACGCCACCCTCGTCACCGCCGCCCACCTGTTCATCACCACGCTGCGGCTGACCGCCCCAAAAGCCGATGGGCAGAACTGACCCTCTACGGCATCATCCGCGAAATCCAACGCGCACTTGCTATCTGGATCGGTACCTGCCCACTATGCCACCACACCTTCCCAACCTAACAAAGTACTACTAGGTTGTGTCTCCCAATAGTCGGAGCCATTCGATGATCAAGGCCATGACCACGCCCGCGCGGTAACAGCAGGCGAGTTTGTCGAAACGGGTAGCGACCCCGCGCCAGTGTTTGGCCTTGTTGAAGGCTCGTTCGATGACGTTGCGCCGCTTGTAGGCGTCCCTATCGAACCCTGGTGGTCGACCACCCCGACGGCCTCGTTTCTTGCGGTGCGCGATCTGGTCGGCGCGTTCGGGGATCACCGTTCGGATACCTCGGCGGCGCAACAACTCCCGGTTCGCCGCCGAGGAGTACGCCTTGTCCGCGATCACCACGTCGGGAGTACGTCGCGGCGGCCCACCCTCCAGGCGAGGAACCGCCACCGCCTCGAGCAGTGGTCCCAGCATCGGCGAGTCACCGGCTTGGCCGGGCGTGAGCAGCACCGCCAGGCCCCGTCCCGCTCCATCGGCGACGAGGTGGACCTTGGTCGTCAACCCGCCCCGTGACCGCCCGATCGCGTGATCAGCGGGTTCGTAACCCCGACACCGAGTCGCGACGCGCGCCCGCACCGTGCTGATGAACCCGCACGATCGTGAAATCGACACTGGTCACCCAGTCCAGATCGCCGGTCGTATCGGCCAGAGCGAGCAGCGCAGTCATCACCCGATCCCAGGTCCCATCGGCGGCGTAGCGGCGATGACGCTTCCACACCGTCTGCCACGGCCCGAACACCTCGGGCAGATCCCGCCACGGGCCACCCACCCGCAACCGATACAACAACGCCTCCACGACCAGCCGATTGTTTGCGAAGTTCCGGCCAACCCGGCCATCGGACTTCGGCAACAACAACTCCAGCAACTCCCACTGCTTGTCGGTCAACACCTGGAAACGGTCACCGGTCGAGCTCGCCACAAGCACATCATGCACCCGACAGGCCCTATCCCACCAATTGGGAGACAGAACCTAGTACTCCAGCCGCACTTAGTTATGTTGTGGGGTATCGTGTTTCGTTGTGTCGATTGATGGGGATCTGGCTGCGTGGGTGGCTGGGTTGGATGATCTGTTCGGGCGGGTGGCGGGCCGGTTCTATCGTGCGGAGCCGCGGTTGCGGGCTCGTGCGTATGTGCGGGGGTTGTTGGCGCCGTTGGCAGGCAAGAACGGCTGGACGTTGGCCGAGGCTGCGGGTGAGTTCACTCCGGATGGTATGCAGCGGTTGTTGAACAAAGCGGCGTGGGATGCCGACGGGGTGCGCGATGATCTGCGCGACTACGCGGTGCGCTATCTCGGCGATCGGGATGGCGTGTTGATCGTCGACGAGACCGGGTTCATCAAGAAGGGCACCAAATCTGCTGGGGTGCAACGACAATACTCGGGAACTGCGGGTCGGATCGAGAACAGTCAGCTCGGGGTGTTCTGTGCCTATGCCAGTGCGCGGGGACGCACGTTGATCGACAGGGAGTTGTATCTGCCGAAGTCGTGGATCGCGGATCCGGATCGTTGCCGTGAGGCTGGAGTGCCCGAAGAGATCGAGTTCGCGACCAAGACGGTGCTGGCCAAACAGATGCTCGCGCGGGCCTTCGATGCTGGAGTCCCGGCGCGGTGGGTGACCGCCGACGAGGCATACGGCGGTGACTACAAATTTCGTACCTGGCTCGAGGAACGACGTGTCGGCTACGTGGTCGCTGTGCCGCGCACCCAGACGATCCCGATCACGGCCGGCTGCACTCGCGCCGATCAGCTGGTCGCCCGAGCACCCGAGCAGGCATGGAAACGGCTGAGTTGTGGCGAGGGCGCCAAAGGCCCGCGACTGTTCGATTGGGCGGTGGCCTCGTTGCTCGCTTTGGAGTTCACGACCCCCGCGGGATGGAGTCGATGGTTGCTCGCACGCCGAGCATTGACCCCGAATATCAAGGGAGAGTTCGAGATTGCTTACTACATGTGTTGCGCACCCAGCGGCACTACCGATGAGGAACTGATCCGGGTCGCCGGTGCCCGCTGGGCTATCGAGGACTGCTTCCAGACCGCCAAGACCGAAGTCGGACTCGACCACTACCAGGTCCGACGTTACGACGCCTGGTACCGCCACATCACCCTGGCCATGCTCGCCCACACCTACCTCGCCGTCACCGCCGCAATCTCCCCAAAAGCATTGGCAGCGGCCTCATCTCGCTCACCTTCGGAGAAATCCGCCGTCTTCTGGCACACATGATCACCCGCAAACCCGACCCCGGCACCACCTGGCGGTGGTCGATCTGGCGGCGACGCCACCAATACCGAGCACGGCAAGCCCACTACCTGCGACGACACCGATTACATAACTAAGTGCGGCTGGAGTACTAGTCGACTTTGCTGCTTCCGGTGGTCGGCAGGCCCGGCTGCCAGCCGAGGGCGCTGAAGACGGTCCGGCCCACGATCCGTCGGCCCGCGCCAACGGTGCACAGTCCGTACTGGATGTGCCCGTTTCGGGACGGACCGAGCGGTTCGTGACCTGCGGTCCTGAAACGAGTTCCTGTAACAGCGACCGCGGCGGGATGACCGGCGCGATGATCGCTGGTCGCTTCCGTCAGCAAACATCCGGGATACGGCACAACTGACGGGAAGTGACAGGTGCGCCACGGATCGGCGCAGGTCAGAAGGTGAAATCGCAGCTCAGGTGCCTGTAATTGAGGGCCCTCGCGCACACTGCACGAATATCTGTCACGAATGACGGAGATCTGTGCGCGAGAGGGGACTCGACCACGAATTCGGACCACCGATGACGGAGATCCGCGCGAAAGACCCCTCTAATCTAGGTCGCTGATCGGTAACGGTCAACCTAACTACTTGGCTTCTGGATGAAAGTGTCAGAGATAGCACACTTTTGAGGATCGGTTGGGTTAGCTGTGATCCTATAGCGCTCGTGCGGCGGGAGTTCGATGTTTGTGGGTCATGGGCGCCGGGGGGCGGGTCCAGGTAGGGAGACGAAATTCGGGGGTTTGGTGCGGCGTGGACCGGCCATCGGGATCGTCCGGGGGAGCACGATTGAGGCATCTGTGGTGCTGGTGCGGTTCCGTCGATCCATGTTGGGCCACCTCCCGGGAGGGGCGGGCAATGCAAGGTTAGGTGAACGGGCGTTCGTAGGATTGCAGCGTGATTGCCGTATCTCGATGATCTGCTTGGTCGTCGGCGAATCGTTCGATGTGGTTGGGAACATCATTTCCGGTGAGGTACGCGCGGGGGCCTGCTCGAGGCAGTAGCGTCGTAGATGGAAAGCGACGTTGGCGATTGTGTTCGCATGTGCCGGTTGTGATCGGTCCGCCCGTGGATGGCGGAATTTCGTACGCGGCGGACGATCCAGGTGGCGATCGAAGCGTTGATCGTTGGTCGCCGGTTTCGCTTGGAGCGCGGCACCGGACTCGAAGGGGTTTGCTACTTCGGCCAGGGCACGGGTGCAGTACGCGCATGTACAGCTGAGCCGATCTGCTCAGCGTAGCGTTGAACCGTACACGTTTCAATACATTATGTCTCGATACTGCCCGCGCGGACGCTGCGCGCAGTTCAACGCAGTCGTTCGGTGAGCACGGTCGCGATCTCGACCGCCCGGGCGCAGACGTCGTAGTCCAGGGCCTGCTCGGGTTCGAGTTCGATCCTCATCACTCCGCCGGAGGCTATTGAGACGCTCGGACCGCACATGTGTTGCCCTGTGGGGTAAAGCCATTCCTCCAGATGGGCTGCTCGCCCGGCCACAGTGAGGACCCGGGCACCCGCTCTGCCGTCGAATGCCCGTGTGTAGGGATGGAAATTCAGGTTGACCCCTGGCAGGAAATACATCATGGTCCTGGCCGTTGTGGTCTCGGGGGTGGACCACTCGCACTGATCGAAGGTGGCATCGTGGTGTCCCGGCGAGGCGAAACCGAACCGGTCCACCTCGTCGGCGGTGAGTACTGCGCACGGTCGATCGAAAACCTCTGCCAGGGTCCACGGCGGTGTCGCCGCCCCGGACTCGCCGGGCTCGAGGGTCACCTCAGCGCGGTGGTCGCCGGCGTCGAGAGGGCGCTCGTGCCCCAGCCAGGTCACGGCGGCGATCACCACCGTCACAGCTACCGCCGCAGTCGAAAGTGCCACCACCACGGTCCGGACGCGGCGCTGTCTCGATCTCGATACCTCGGTCATCGCATCACTCTTCCCGGGGTCAGTTGATGCGGCGGGCGATCACCGTGGCGATAGCGGTGGCTTCGTCACAGAAATCGTCCGGTTCTGCCGCGGTGGCGGCGTACTCGAACTCGAACGCCCCGCCTGAGGCGACCGCTGCCCAGATCCGACAGTTGCGTTGACCGTTTTCACTGTGCTCGTCGATGAGGAACGCCGGTTGTGCGGCCAGGGTCAGGGTTCGGTAGTTCGCCGCGCTGCGATGCAGCTGTTCGAGGTCACGATAGCGGTGCCAGGGATCAGGCGCGAAAAACATTCTCACCTGACCTGGACCGGAATCCAGGCTCAGCCACTGACAGTAACTGCTGTGCGGTGACCCGCTGGATTGATCGGGAGCGGCGAAGCCGAAGCGGGCGAGGTCATCGACTTCGAGCACCGTGCAGGGGTGATAGACGAGTTGAGGTAGCGTCCACGGCGGGTTCGGCGGCGGAGAGGTGTCGGGTCCCAAGACCGCGGGTGCCGGTGCGGGAGTCGCGGTCCCCGATTTCTCGCATCCGCTCAGCCCGGCCGCGACCGCGAAACACATCGCCACCGCCCAGATCGTGTGCGTCCATCCCGTGCTGTCTTTCGCCATGATCGTCTCCTCCCGCCCACGATCACAACACATTTCCGATCCTGACCCGTGGCGGGTTCCTCGGCAACCGCGCCGTGCGACCCGGTGCCGCAGTCGACCCACCGCGGCAGCCGTCATCATGGCGTGGCTCGCAGGAATCAACCCGGCATGAGTGGTGGTGCCGAAACCGGATATGTGGCGCATCGACAGCCACAACATGGGGACCGTGACTTCTTCTCTTCAGCGGTCGGTGAGTACCTTGACCAAGGCTTCGGCCAGGCCGGTCGCCGACGCCGGATTCTGGCCGGTGACCAAACGCCCGTCGACGATGACATTGTCGGTGAAATTCGGGGCGCGATGATGGATGGCGCCGCGTTCGGTCAGAGCCGTCTCCAGCAGAACCGGCACGACATCGGTCAAGCCGACCGCATCCTCTTCGGCGTTGGTGAAACTGGTCAGGTCCTTGCCGGAGACGAGGTAGCTGCCATCGGACAGTGTGATGTCGAGAAGTCCGGCCGGGCCATGGCAGACCGCGGCCACGACACCGTTGTTCTCATAGACTTTCGCCGAGAAGTCCGCGAGTGCGCGGTTACCGGGGAAGTCGAAGACCGTGCCATGGCCACCGACGTAGAGGACCGCGTCGTAGTCGCAGGGGTCGTAGTCGGTCACGGTTCTGGTGTTGGCCAGTTGTGCGGCGACGGCGGGGTCGGTGAGGAACTCCTGCTGTCCGGCGTCTTGCTCGTCGCGGCCGTCCTGAGGTGGCACACCGCCTTTCACCGAGGCCAGATCGACCTCGTAGCCGGCCTCGCGCAGGACCTTCCAGGGGTGGGCGGCTTCGTTGAGGTAATACCCGGTGCGGCGCAGACCGCCCAGGTCGTCGTGGCTGGTCAGGATGAACAGTACGCGCCCGGTGCTCATGTTCGTGTCCTTCCGCGTGCTTATCGAGGTCGAGAAAGCCTGTGAGGAAACGGGACTCACCGCTGGTCTCGCGCCGACGTCCCGCGCCTACGACGCTAGAGGTCTATCCGGTGATCGGCCGATCAATTTCCTTATGGCCGATATAGCCGATCGGAATCGCCTGCCAGCGACACCGCCTCAGCCGTCGGCTCGGTGCGCTACGGGGTGATCGCCCCTTGGTGACGTTTGACTGCGTCGATGATCAGCGCGGCGACAGCGCGAAGCCCGGTCCTTCGGTTCACGTTCGCTGTCTGAGCGGCCAGAAACAGCGTGTTCAACGGTGGCAGGTCGTGGTCGTCCAAACGGACCAGCGTCCCGGCGGTGACCTCGGCATGCACGAGATAACTGGGCAGTACCGAGACGCCGAATTCGTGCAGGACGGCCGATTTCACCGCGAAGAGGTTGGGCAGGATCAGTTGCGGCTGCAGGTCGGGTTGTTCACCGAAGATCGTGGTCCAGTATCGGCGCACGATCGGCAGGCTTCGATGGTAGGTGATGATCGGAAGATCTCGAACGTGGTCGAGACCGCTCTGCGACGGAGCCAGTCCTGGCGCGCAGACGAGCCAGAACTCCTCGTCGGCGATCGGCCAGGCAGTGACCCCGTCCTCTCGCGGGCGGATCGTGGAGACGACCAGATCCAAACGGCCCGCCATCAGCGAAGCGATAAGCTCGGTGGCGACGTCGAAGACCACATCCAACCGCGGCAGTTGCGCCTTGACCGGCACCAGCGCCGGGATCAGACAACTGGTGGTGAATTCGGTCGGGCCGCCCAGATGAACGGTTTTCAGCGCGGCACTGCCTGTGGTCTGGTCCAGGAAGTAGCGGTCGATGTGGTCGAGTTGATCACCACACGCAGCGGCGAGCTCGTGAGCGTGTGGCGTCGGCGTCGCGCCGACAGCGTTGCGGGCGAACAGTTCCCGCCCCAGGTGTCGTTCCAGCGCGGCGACATGATTGGTGACCGTCGGCTGGGTGACGGCCAGGAGCTTGGCGGCGCCGGTGAAGGTCCCTGTGCGATAGACCGCCAGGAACGTGCGCAGTACATCCAGGGTGGGCAATTTGTCCGCGCTACTCATGGCCCCAGTCTCGCCGACCAGTGCCGCCCCGACTGTCCGGCCTTCCGGAACGGTTCGCCTGAATCCGCGAGGTGAACCGTTTCTTCTGGGCGTTCTTCAAATAACCCAACGATGTGGCCGCTCCTGTGTGGACCTGGGACGACCTACTCTGCTCGGACTAGCACGAGTGGCAGCCCGCTCATCCGCCGATGCTAGGCGTACACCTCCATCGGCGGCAGCCCGCATCGCGTCCGGATCAACATCGATGAAGTTCGGTGGCACCTTGATCACGCTCGTCGTCGTTGCGCTCGTCGCAGCGGACAGCCCGCAAGCCGAGGCGGTGAAAGTCCTCGCCCGAGCCCACAAGACACTGATCTGGGAACGTACCCGCACCACGCAACGGCTGCGGCACTCACTGCGTGAATACTTCCCCGGCCGCAGTCGAGGCATTCGAGGACCTCACCGCCCCCGACACCCTGGAACTGCTGGCCAAAGCGCCCGACCCTGTCACGGCAGCGCGGCTGTCACGCACCCAGATCCGCGCCGCGCTCACCCGGGCCCGCCGCCGCGATGTCGACACCAAAGCCACTCGCATCCACGCGGCACTGCGAACCGACTATCTACGCCGTGACCAGGTGATCGATGCCGCCTCCGCGGCCACCACACGAGCATCGATCCAAATCCTCAACACCCTCCGCGAACAGATCGCTGAACTGGCCGCGCAGGTGGAAGCACATCTCGGACGGCACCCGGATGCTGAGATCATCCTGTCCCAGCACGGGATAGACCGCCCTCGCGCCCGCGGCATGGAACACCGCGCCGCGCTGCGCCAGCTCGCCAACCGGCTCGTCGGCATCCTCCACGGCTGCCTCAAGCCCCGCACACCCTACGACGAGGCCACCGCCTGGTCTCCCGACGCCGTCGATCGAGCCGCTGCTGCTTGACAATCTATGCCCTGGGATGTCTTTTTCGCCCGCACGTGAGAGCCGTCGGGGATGACCCGGTCGAAATCGATCAACCCGGCAGCGTGGCAGTGGGCGAGCATCGTCTCGCATGGCCTCGAACGCCCCGGCCGACTGCCAGTCCCGTAGCCGTCGCCAACACGTCATGCCCGACCCGAACCCCAACTCCTGCGGCAGGTCTTCCCATCCGATCCCGGGGTGTCCCCGGCAACCGGACCGGCAGTAGCGGTTCGATCACTGCCCACAACTGGTCATCCGCTATTCAGGGTGCTGTTACAACGAAACATGCTGCACCGCAACGAGAGTCATCGCGGGAGTGTCTAATTGACGGCGGATCTCGATGATCAAGGGAGAGAAGTCATGTGAGTGACACGACGGTCGTGGACGAGGTCGTGGCGGAGCCGATCGGCGAGCCCGTGTCGGAGGTGTCGGATGAGCAGTTGGTCGCGATGCTGGTCGACCGGGCCCGCAGTGATGGTCTGCAGCTGACCGGTGAGGGCGGGTTGCTGCAGCAGCTGACCAAGCGGGTGCTCGAGTCCGCGCTCGAGGGTGAGGTCACCGATCACCTCGGCTACGACAGACACGACCAGGTCGGCCGTAACAGCGGCAACAGTCGTAACGGGACCCGGTCGAAAACGGTGATCACCGATGTCGGGCCGGTGCAGGTGAAGGTGCCTCGTGACACCGCCGGCACGTTCGAGCCGCAGATCGTGCGCAAACGCCAGCGCAGGCTGACCGGCGTGGATGAGATGGTGCTGTCACTGTCGGCCAAGGGACTGACCCACGGCGAGATCAGTGCGCACCTGGCCGAGGTCTACGGCGCCGAGGTATCCCGGCAGACGATCTCGACCATCACCGACAAGGTGATCGACGGGATGGCCGAATGGCAGAACCGGCCGCTGGACCAGGTGTATCCGGTGCTGTTCGTGGACGCCATCAACGTGAAGATCCGGGCTCTGGCGCAGACTTGGTGATTTCAATTTTGTTGTAGCAGGGTGCGTTTGCGGAGGAGGTCGAGGTTGGCTCGTCCGAACATCTGGCGCTTGAGCATTTTGATGCGGTTGATGTGGCCTTCGACAACCCCGGAGCTATAGGGCAGGGTGAGGCCGTTGCGGACTGCGTCGATGTCGCGGCGCAGGTTTCGGGCGAAGGAGGCTGTCGCGGTGAGCGAGTCGTTGGCGACGATATCGATCCAGGAGTCCAGCTGCTGGCCTTGGAGTCGGGTCATCATGACCGCGAAGTCGTTGACGTGCAGGGTCAGTCTGCGCAGGTCTTCGTTCGTCTTGGGAATTGTTGCCAGGCTGGTGGTGTCCTTCTGGTCGAGGTTGGCAGGGTCGGTCATGATCCAGCGGGTGATGTCGCGGACCGAGGGCGGGCGTGGTGGTGGAACGGTGACTTGACTTGTGCTGGTGGGGAATCGGCGCAGATAGCGTTGAACTTGTTGCTCGGTTCCGCTGTATCCCCTCGGGATGATTTCTCGGGTGAGCTCGGCTCCGTTGCGGACACCGTCGTTCCACCGCTGGTGAAGGTATTCGTAGTGGTCGTCGAGGATGCTGGAGCGCTGCTGGTTCTTGGCGATCACGTTGTCGACGGTCGGACTGTGGGCGAATTTTCGGACCGTGGCCGGGTGCAATCCGAGTTCGCGGGATATCGCGGCCTTGCTCAGCCCCTGCTGAAGCAGGCGTTGCACCGCAGCGTAGTCGCGACGGGTGCGGGTGACGACTCTCAGTTCGTGATGATTGACGACCGGTGGTGATTGGCTGGCTCGAGGCGATTGCGGCTGTACGGCCATCGCCGCGGCGAGGTCGCGACGGGCGGCCGAGACATCCTTTTCGACGGCTTGGCCGAGGTTCTGCCACAGGTGGAACCTGTCGGCGACCTGCAGGGCGTCGGGAGCGCCCTGACGTGCTCCTTCGGCATAGCCGCCGGCTCGGTCGCGGCAGATGATCTGTGGTCGTGGTCGTGCACGCAGCCAGTGGCCCAGGGTTGCACCGTCGCGGCCATCGATCAGATCCACTGGGCGCCGGGTCTCGATATCGATCATGACGGTGCCGTACCGATGTCCGCGGCGGACAGCGAAATCGTCCACGCCCAACACCGAGATCCGGGTCGTCGGCGGGTCCGGCAGCCCTCGGATCAGCCGAAGCAATGTGTCACGACCAGCCGATAGACCGAGACGATGAGCCACTCGTGCGCCCGCACGTCCGGCCAGGGCCAATCCGATCGAGACCAGTATCGATCTTGACTGGTCTGTTCGCCGGGACCACTTGGTGGTCAAACCCTCGACCTGCTCGACGAAGGTTCGCGCGGTGCAGTCGATGTTCAGGCAAAAGAAGCGACGTACGACCAACCGCAGGGTCATCACGCGACCAGTGACAGCGGCATCGGCCAAATTACGTCGATAGCGGGAATGCACCCGCGCTGAGTCTGTTTCGCATCTCGGACACCGCCCAGTCGAGGCGGCGACTGCCGCCTCCACAACAACGAAGTCACCCACGTCACGAATCTCACCGACAAACCAGATCGTTCAAGTGCGGCAACAACTTCCGAACAAGATCACCCGAGCACGGTTGCCAGAACTACCAGAATCTGCCCGAGATCCAGCAGCGACACTCCGGGCACGCCATCACCAAGATCGCGCCAGAGCCGAATTTGGGACAGAGCCGTTGGTCCCAGACCCTGTCGTTGCGCCCCGCTACCTCTGAGGCGGGCCGGTACCACCGCCTGCTCAGCGGACGGCGACGAGTTTGACGGGGGTCTCGAGGAGGGCGTCGATGGCGTCGTCCCAGTCGACGGTCACCGTGGTCACCGGGGTGGGGTCGAAGCGGCCCGAAGCCACCAGGTCCAGGACGGCCGGGATGGCAGGGCGCACATGGGCACGGCCGGAGTGCAGGGTGCAGCAGCGGGTGTACATGCCGAACATGGGCAACTCGACATCGGCGAGCTGGACGCTGACGCTGGTGCACCAGCCGTCGTAGGCGGCCGCCTCGACGGCGGCGCGCAGGGCCTTCGCACCGCCACACGCTTCCACGGTGATCGGGAAGCGGCCCACTCTCCTGTCCACGTCGCCCTCGATCGCCTCGGCGCCCAGGGTTCGTGCGATCTCCAGCCGCTCTGGTGAACTGTCCAGGTAGACAACGCGATCCGACCCGAGGGCGACGGCCAGTCCGGCGGCGTAGAGCCCGATCGAGGTGGCTCCGTCACCACCGATCACCAGTACCTCGGCACCGGGACGGGCCGCCAGCTGGGGTGCGACGGCACGATAGGCGTCCGGAATGTTGTCGCTTGCGCTGGCCACTGCGACGGGGTCGACCCCGGCGGGCAGCGGCACCAGCATGGCATCGGCATGCGGGATCAGCGTCAGGTCGGCCCACAGCCCACCCCAGTCCAGGCCGCCGATTCCGCCGAGTCCGAAGGTGGACAGCGGGGGGTGGCGCGAGCAGTTGCCGGTCCGTCCCTGCGCGCAGGGTTCGCAGGTGCCACAGGAGATCTGGAACGGCACCACCACGTGGGCGCCGGGGCGCACCGTGTGTACGTCGGCGCCGATCGCGACCACCTCGGCGACCCCTTCGTGACCGAAGGGATAAGGTCCGGGCAGTGGGTAGGCGCCGCGCAGCACCGCCGGGTCGATATCGCAGGTGGCCAGCGCGACCGGGCGCACCAGCGCCTGATCGGGCCGGGTGAGCACGGGTTCGGGGATCTCGTCCCATGCAAGGGCACCGGGTCCGGTGAGCATCAATCGCTGCATACCCCGAGTATCGCTAGAACGTTCTTTCTAGTCAATGGCCGGAGCCTGCTCGACGACCGCGCGCACGAGCGTCGCCATGGCGCTCTGCACCACCCGCAGCGGCGCCTCCGAGCGGCGCACCCGGGCCAACAAGGTGGCACCCTCGTAGGCCGCGACCACCGTCGTCGCGGTATCAGCGGCGGTATCGGCGGGCACACCGAGTTCCACCAGCAGTCCGGAGAAGGCACGTTCCATGATGTCGAAGGCGGCCGCGCAGGCGGCCCGCACCTGCTCGTCGTCCCCGCCACCGTCCAGTGCGGGAGTGCCGATCGGGCAGCCCTCGGCCCACTCCGAGCTGGTCAGTTTGGCGGCCATGAACTCGAAGAGTCCCGAGGTGGTGGCGACCACGTCGGCGGGCGCCCCGGCGAGCGCGCGCCCGGCCAGCGCACCGGTCCCGGTGATGGCGGCCACCGCGATCTCCTGTTTCCCACCGGGAAAGTGGTGATAGATCGACCCGTAGGGCAACCCCGCCGCCGCGCTGAGCTTCTTGAGCCCGAACCCGTGATACCCGCTCCGGGCCAGCAGCCCTGCCGCCGCCACCTCGATCCGCCGCCGCGATTCCGAAACCATCCCCCGATTCTGCCCCGCCCGCGAGGAGAATCGGCACCACCGCCGCGGACGCGGTGTGAACGCGCCAGCGCCTTTCCGGCGGGCGGGTATTCGCCCGTCGGTGATCCGCTCTTCAGATCGCGGCCAGCGGCAACCGGTGCACCTGGTCGACTGTGTCACTGTCGGAAGACTCGAAGGCCCGGCTGGATCAGGCACGCCGCACCTGTTGCGTCCATGACTGTGGAATCGATTCGAAGCCGCACCGTCGCCAGGCGGGCGCCAATACTCAGGACGACGTAGAAGGGTGTGCTTCAATTGGCGAAACGTAGCTGTGGGGCGCTGTCGGACACGCCACTTTCCGCGCGCATATTCACGACCCGGGACAGCGCTGTGGTAGGGGGTCTCGGCTGGGCCGACTCGGGTTGACCGAGCACTGTTCGGGTCGGGGGCGAAGTGGCCCACGCGCGAACGCGGCCTGTTCGTCGCTGACCACGCTTACTCCCGAGTGTCTCGGTGCTGCTCGCCGACCCGCGTCGGTCACTATCCACACACACCGCCGCGATCGGTGCGCAACGCCGGAAGTTTTGCTGAGGCTTGGTCCTGGTCAGGGTATGAGGCGAGCGCCGAAGGGGTTGTCGACCACGATCTTCCAGCTGTCGTCGATCTGGTGGCGCAGGGTTGCCACCGACAGTCCGCTCTGGGTGATCGGGGTGCCGTCGGGACCGGTGCCGCTCATCGTCCACGGAGCGA
>NZ_JAFMPL010000133.1:0-18659 GCF_019038455.1 Nocardia noduli | reverse complement strand
CTGTGGGCGCGGTCGTCGGGGCATCGCCACGACGTGGCGTCGGCTCCCGCGGCACCGGTGGTGATCGTCCCGGGTGCGAAGGTCGGGCCGGACGGTTCACCGCTGGCGTACCTGCGCGGGCGTTTGGATGTCGCCATCGAACTGGTGCGGGCCGGGAAGGTGCGCGAGATCCTGCTCTCCGGTGACGCGGGCGGCACATCGGGCGACGAGATCGTCTCGATGCGGCGCTACCTCCTCGACAACGGCATCGATCCCGCTCTGATCCGATCCGACGGCGCGGGCCTGTCGACCTGGGAGACCTGCGAGCGCGCCCGCGACCGGTTCGGAATCGACCGCGCGATCATCGTCAGCCAGTACCGGCACCTGCCGCGCGCGGTCGCGCTGTGCCGTGCGGCGGGCATTGATGCCGACGGTGTCGTCGCCTATTGCGAGTGTCGGCGAACAACCGAGGTGCGCAACAACTTTCGTGAGTGGCTGGCCGCGCCGAAAGCTGTCGCGCGGTTACTGCCGCGATAGACGGCGCGAACCTCGGGAGGATCTCACGCCCGACGGATGCGGCGATAGGTGGGCGCGGCGGACGCGGCGGCGACGAGTTCGGCGGCGAGCCAGGGGAGGTCGGCATCGGTGACGGGGGAGACGGTGAGCCGGACGTGGTCGGATCGAGGCGTGTCGGCCGCTTCGAACGGGCCGCCTGGCGCGACCTTGATTCCCGCGGCGGCCAGCGAGATCATCGCCGCGTTCTCGTCGGCGACGGGGAGCCACAGGTTGATACCGTCCGCGCGGGCCACCGTGACGCCGTGGACGGCGAGTTCACGCCGTAATTCGGTCGACCGTCTCCGGTACTCGGCGCGCGCGGCGGTGACGGTGTCGGCGGCGGCGGGATCGTCGAGCATGGTGAGCAGGACACGCTGGAGCAGGCGGCTGGTCCAGCCCGCCCCGAGCATGCGCCGTTCGATGACCGGATCGAGCAGTTCGGCGGGGCCGCCCGCGACGGCGAGGCGCAGATCCGCGCCGTGGGATTTGGAGTAGGAGCGCACGTGGACGGTGCGCCGTGGCAGTCGGGCGCCGAGGGAACGCAGTGGGGCGGAGGCGATTCCGGCGGAATGGTCGTCCTCGATGATCAGGGTGTCGGTGGCGCGGAGGATATCGGTGAGTTCGCGCACGCGGCGCGCGGCGAGCGAGACCCCGGTGGGATTCTGGGCCCGGGGTTGCAGGATCAGCGCACCGATACCGAAATCGGCGACCGCGCGGGATAATTCGGCGGGTATCAATCCCGAGTCGTCGAGGTGGACCGCGATCGGTTTCGCCCCGAGGCGGGCCAACAGATCGAGGAACGGCGGGAAACACGGATCCTCGACGGCCACCGCGTCCCCGAGCCGGATGTGGAGGGTGAGCAGCCGGTCGATGGCGTCGAGCGCACCGTCGAAGACGGCCAGGCGTTCCGCGCGGAACGGCCAGTCGGGGCGGACCCTGGCGGCGAGTTCCGGCAGGACCGCGTCGCCGAGATATTCCGCGGCGAGGTCACCCGCGTCGACGGCGGTGATGGTGCGCAATGCCGTCGCCAGGTCGGGCAGTAGCCCGGGATCGGGGGTGCCGCGCGACAGATCGATACGGAACGCGCTGTCGGTCGGCGGGTGCAGTCGCTGATAGCGGCCGACCGCGGGACGGCCCGAGGGAAGTTCCCCGACGAAGGTGCCCGCGCGTCCCCTGGCGACGATCGCGCCGGTCGCCGCGAGCGCGCGCCACGCCTGGTTGACCGTGGCCGGTGACACCCGGAGTTCGCGGGCCACCTCGCGCACCGTCGGCAGCCGCGATCCGGGAGCCAGTGCGCCGGAACGGATTCGACGGCTGAGGACGGCCGCGATCCCCGCGGGCGTGCGATCGTCGAGATCGGCGGTGAACTCCGACGGTGACATCACGGCGGCGCTCGGCGGCGGCACGGTCGAACCGGGCGGAACGCGGTCGTCCGCGTCATCGGTACCCGCCCGTTCGATGGTCACCCCGTCATTCTGCGACCCGCCACCGGGCACGAACCACGGTCATCCCCAAGATTTACGGCCAAGAAACTGTTTCCGCGCAGATGTAACACATCGGACGTGGTTCAGGGTGCACGATAACAATCATGGCAACCGTTCGATCCGCGCTCGTCCAGACGACCTGGACCGGCGACAAAGAGTCGATGATCACCGCGCACGAGGACTACGCGCGGCAGGCCGCCGCGCGGGGAGCGCAGGTGATCTGCTTCCAGGAGTTGTTCTACGGGCCGTATTTCTGCCAGTTGCAGGACGCCAAGTTCTACGACTACGCGGAATCGGTACCGGGACCGACGACGGAACGTTTCGCGGCATTGGCGCGCGAACTCGGCATGGTGATGATCCTGCCGGTCTACGAGCAGGAACAGCCGGGACTGCTGTACAACACCGCGGCGGTGATCGACGCGGACGGCAGCTACCTCGGCAAATACCGAAAACATCATATTCCGCACGTGAACGGTTTCTGGGAGAAATTCTATTTCCGTCCCGGCAATCTCGGCTGGCCGGTCTTCGATACCGCGGTCGGCCGGGTCGGGGTCTATATCTGCTACGACCGGCACTTCCCGGAGGGCTGGCGCGCACTGGGCCTGGCGGGAGCCGAGATCGTATTCAATCCGTCGGCCACCTCGCGCGGCCTGTCCGCCTACCTGTGGAAATTGGAACAGCCCGCGTCCGCGGTCGCCAACGAATATTTCATCGGCGCGATAAACCGGGTCGGCATAGAATCCGAATACGGTGACGACGATTTCTACGGCACCAGCTACTTCGTGGACCCCGAGGGCAAATTCGTCGGTGACGTCGCCTCCGACACCGCCCCGGAACTGCTGATCCGCGATCTGGACCTGGATCTGATCAAGGTCGTCCGCGACCGGTGGGCGTTCTACCGGGATCGCAGACCGGACGCCTACGGACCGTTGGTGACGCCATGACCACCTTCATCCACGGCGGCACGGTGGTCTCGGCCACCGGATCGCAATTGCTCGACGTACTGATCGACGGCGAGACCATCGTGGCGGTGCTGCAACCGGGATCGCGCGCCCTGGGCGCCGACCTCGCCGCGTCCGCTGAGACCGTCATCGACGCGACCGGGAAATACGTCATCCCCGGCGGCGTCGACGGGCACACCCATATGCAGATGCCCTTCGGCGGCACCGAGGCGTCGGACACCTTCGAAACCGGCACGCGGGCCGCGGCGTGGGGCGGCACCACCACGATCATCGATTTCGCGGTGCAGAAACCGGGCGAGCGGATCCAGGACACCCTGGGCCAGTGGCATCAGAAGGCGGCCGGACAGTGCGCCGTCGACTACGGCTTCCATCAGATCATCGGTGATGTCGACGACGAATCCCTCAAGGGGATGAGCGAATTGGTGGCCGAGGGCGTCACCAGTTTCAAACTGTTCATGGCCTATCCCGGCGTCTTCTATTCCGACGACGGCCAGATCCTGCGCGCGATGCAATCCGCCGGAGATCTGGGCGCGTTGCTGATGATGCACGCGGAGAACGGCATCGCCATCGATGTCCTGGTCGAACAGGCCGTGGCGCGCGGTGACACCAGCCCCTACTTCCACGGCGTCACACGCCCGTGGCAGATGGAGGAGGAGGCCACCCACCGCGCCATCATGCTGGCGCAGGTGACCGGCGCGCCGCTGTACGTGGTGCACGTGTCGGCCAAGCAGGCACTGGAGCAGATCGCCACCGCGCGCGGCAACGGGCAGAACGTCTTCGGCGAGACCTGTCCGCAGTACCTGTACCTCTCGCTCGAAGAGCATTTGGGCGCACCGGGTTTCGACGGGGCGAAGTGGGTGTGTTCGACACCGCTGCGATCCAGGGCCGAGGGGCACCAGGACGAGCTGTGGCGTTATATCCGCACCGGTGACGTCACCGCGGTCAGCACCGACCACTGCCCCTTCTGCATGAAGGATCAGAAGGAGATGGGGCGCGAGGACTTCAGCAAGATCCCCAACGGCATCGGCGGTGTCGAACACCGGATGGACCTGATGTTCCAGGGCGTCAAGAACGGATTGATCTCGCTGGAGCGGTGGGTGGAAGTCTGCTGCACCACGCCCGCGCGCATGTTCGGCATGTATCCGCGCAAGGGCGTCATCAGTCCCGGCGCCGACGCCGACATCGTGATCTACGACCCCGCCGGGCACACCAGCATCGGGTACGGCAAGACCCATCACATGAACATGGACTATTCGGCCTACGAGGGTTTCGAGATCGACGGCCACGTCGACACCGTCCTCTCGCGCGGACGCGTGATCATCGACGGCGGACGGTACCTCGGCACCACCGGGCACGGCCGATTCGTCAAACGCGACCTCTCGCAGAACCTGATCTGACGCCGAATCGAACCCGAATGGAGAGTGCCGCATGGATATCGGCGTAGTGCTGCAGTGCAACCCTCCGGCCTCGCGCGTGATCGAACTCGCGAGACAGGCCGAGACGCACGGGTTCTCGCACGTGTGGACCTTCGACTCGCATCTGCTGTGGCAGGAGCCCTACGTCATCTACAGCCAGATCCTCGCCTCGACCCGCAAGGTCATGGTCGGTCCGATGGTCACCAACCCGGCGACCAGGGACTGGACCGTGACGGCCTCCACCTTCGCGACGCTCAACGACATGTTCGGCAACCGCACCGTCTGCGGGATCGGCCGGGGCGATTCGGCCGTGCGCACCCTGGGCGGCAAACCGACGACCCTGGCCACCATGCGGGCATCGATCGAGGTCATCCGCGAACTCGCCAACGGCCGCAGCGCACAGGTCGACGACACGATCGTGCGCTTTCCCTGGGCGGCCGATTCGCGCCTCGAGGTGTGGGTGGCGGGTTACGGCCCGCGCGCGCTCGACCTGACCGGCGAGGTCGGCGACGGGTTCATCCTGCAATTGGCCGATCCCGATATCGCCGCGTGGACCATCGCCAGGGTGCGGGCGGCGGCCGAACGCGCCGGTCGCGATCCGGGCGCGGTGAAGTTCTGCGTCGCCGCGCCCGCCTATGTCACCGACGGATCGGCGACGGGGCTGGCGCACGCGCGCGAGCAGTGCCGCTGGTTCGGCGGGATGGTCGGCAATCACGTCGCCGATATCGTCGCGCGCTACGGCACCGGTGGTGATGTTCCGGCGGCGCTGACCGAGTACATCGCGGGCAGGCACGGTTACGACTACAACGAGCACGGTCGCGCGGGCAATACCCACGCCGATTTCGTGCCCGACGAGATCATCGATCGGTTCTGCCTGCTCGGCACCCCGGACGAGCAGCTGGTCCGGCTGCGCGAACTGGAGAAACTCGGCGTCGACCAGTTCGCGGTCTATCTCCAGCACGACGCCAAGACCGCCACGCTCGAGGCGTACGGCGAATCGGTGCTGCCCCGGCTGGCCCACCCCGTCACCGCGACCGAGGGCGCCGGATGAATGCCACCGGCGGCGCGCGGACGCGGGCGATACGCGCCGGTTACGCGCTCGCCGCGCTGCTGCTGGTCATCGGAATCTGGGAGGCGGTCAAGGCGCTGGTTCCCGCGCAGGGCGTGAGTCTGGGCGACCAGCGGATCCTGCCGCGCACCACCGACGCCGCGCTGCCCCACGTGTGGACGGTGTTCACCGTGCTCGGTGAACGCGACGGCAAGGGCACCGTGGGCGCGACACTGTTGCGCACGGCGGGTTTCACCTTCGGCCTGGCACTGCTCGCCCTGTTCATCGGCACCGTGGTCGGGGTGGCGCTGGCGGTGCTGATGCAGCGCTTCGCCTTCGTCGAACGCGGGTTGCTGCCGTATATCGTTGTCTCGCAAACTGTTCCGCTGATCGCGTTGGCGCCGCTGGTCGCGGGCTGGGGTGGCCGGGTCGTCATCGCGGGCGAGCCGTGGCGGCCGTGGATGAGTATCGCGGTGATCGCTTCCTACCTCGCCTTCTTCCCCGTGGCGGTCGGCATGTTGCGCGGGCTGCAAGCACCGCCGAAGGCCTCGGTCGAACTGTTGCACAGCTTTTCGGCGAGCTGGTGGAACACATTGATACGACTGCGTTTTCCCGCTTCGGTGCCGCACTTTCTGCCCGCCCTGCGCCTGGCCGCCGCGGCGTCGGTGATCGGCGCGGTCGTCGCCGAGATCTCCACGGGAACGGCGGGCGGGATCGGTCGTCAGATCATCGTGTTCTCCCAGCAGGCGACCGGCGATTCGTCACGGCTCTACGCGGCGGTGTTCGCCGCCGCGCTGCTCGGCATCGCCGTCACCGGCGTGGTCGCGCTGGCCGAATTGGTCCTGCGCCGCTACAGCCATCCCGCCGGAGCGCAGCGGTCGAAGGGAAGCGCGTGAGTTCTGCCCCTGCCTCCCTCGGCACGCCGTGGGTTCGGCACATATCGGTATCGGGTGGTCCCGGTCGGGACCGCCGCTCGTCAGGAGGTATCCGTTGACGGCGAAGCAAGACTCCGTCACCACGGCGTTCGGCACGACGACAGGTGCGGATCCGGTCGCCGCGGTCGACCTCGTCCACGTCGGCAAGATCTTCGCCGTGGGCGCCGTGACCGCGCTGTCCGATATCTCCCTCACCATCGCCTCGGGTGAATTCGTCTCGCTCATCGGCCCTTCCGGCTGCGGCAAATCGACCCTGCTGCGTATCGTCGCGGATCTGGAACAGCCCTCGAGCGGATCGGTGACCGTCCACGGGAAATCCGCCGAGCGGGCCAGGAAGGACCAGGACTACGGGATCGCGTTCCAGCAGGCCGGACTGCTCGACTGGCGCACCGTGCAGGCCAACGTGGAACTGCCGATGGAACTGCACCGGGTGCCCAAGGCCGAAAGACGCGCGCGCAGTGCGGAATTGCTGGAGATGGCGGGACTCACCGATTTCGCGAAGCGCTATCCCGCCGAACTCTCCGGCGGTATGCAGCAGCGCGTCGCCATCGCGCGAGCGCTGGCCCGCACACCGTCGCTGCTGCTGATGGACGAGCCGTTCGGCGCGCTCGACGAGATGACGCGGGAACGGATGCAGGCCGAGCTGCTTCGGATCGCGGGGGAGACGGGCGCGGCCGTGCTCTTCGTGACCCATTCGATCCCCGAGGCGGTATTCCTCTCCGATCGGGTGGTGGTGATGTCGGCGCGCCCGGGGCGCGTCACCGATATCGTGGCGACCGGCGGCCAGGGGCGCGATCCCGATCCGGACCGGGACGTGCGTTCCAGCACGGTGTTCTTCGACGCCGTCGCCGCCGTACGCGCGGCACTGCGCGGTGACCACGGCGACGGTCCGATCGCGGGACGGGATCTGCGATGACGGCGGCGTCGTCACGGTCCGCGCTGACATCGATACTGCCGCCGGTGGTCTTCGGCGTCGGTGGACTGGCGCTGTGGCAGGTGCTGACGGTTGCCGCCGGTGTCCCGTCGTTCCTGCTGCCCGCGCCGACCGATATCGCCGAGCAATTCGTCGAGAATTTCGATCGCATCCTCGACGCCGCCGTCGCCACCGGCACCAACGCCCTGATCGGCCTGCTGATCGGCGCGGTGCTCGGCATCGCCGCCGCGATGGTCGCGGTGCGGTTCCACCTCGTCGACGGCCTGCTCTCGCCGCTGGCGGGCGCGGCCGCCGCCGTGCCGATCGTGGCCATGGCTCCGCTGCTGAACTCGATGTATTCGACCACCACCGACACTCCGCGCCGCATGGTCGTCACCGTCGTCGTGTTCTTCCCGATGTTCGTGAGCACCGCCAAGGGGCTGCGTCAGGTGCCGAAGGTGCAGCAGGATCTGCTGCACTCCTACGCCGCGAGCGGCTGGCAGGTGACCCGTACCGTACGGCTGCCCGCCGCGCTGCCCTACCTGTTCACCGGCCTGCGCATCGCGGCTCCCGGCGCGGTCATCGCCGCGGTGATCGCCGAATACTTCGGCGGATTGCAGAACGGGCTCGGCAGCCGGATCACCTCGGCCGCCGCCAATACCGCCTATCCGCGCGCGTGGGCCTACGTCGTCGGCGCGATGCTCGTCGGCCTGATCTTCCTCCTCGCCGTCCTACTTCTCGAATTTCTCACCCGTCGCCCACGCACGACCCCATGGAGATCGACATGAACCGAACCACCCGCAGATTACGTGCCTGTCTGGCGCTGGTGGCGGTGGCCGCGGCCGCGCTGACCGGCTGTAGTACCACCGACGATTCCTCGGCGACCACCCCGGACGGACTCACCAAGGTCCGCCTGCAATTGCAGTGGTTCAAACAGGGACAGTTCGCCGGCTACCTGGCCGCGGTGGATCAGGGCTTCTACAAGGAGCAGGGGCTGTCGGTCGAAATCCTCGACGGCGGCACCGATATCGTGCCGCAGACGGTGTTGGCGCAGGGTCAGGCGGACTACGCGATCGCCTGGGTGCCCAAGGCACTGGCCTCGCGCGAAGCGGGCGCGGGCATCACCGAGGTGGCGCAGGTCTTCCAGCGTTCGGGAACCAAACAGGTCTCGTTCAAATCCGACAATATCGCCGGTCCGGCCGCGCTGCGTGGCAAGACGGTCGGAAACTGGGGCTACGGCAACGAATTCGAGCTGTTCGCCGGAATGACCAGGGCAGGTATCGATCCGGCGAAGGACGTCACCCTCGTCCAACAACAGTTCGACATGAACGCGTTCCTCGCCAAGGATATCGCCGCCGCCCAGGCCATGTCCTACAACGAATACGCCCAGCTGCTCGAGACGAAGAATCCGGCCACCGGAAAGCTCTACACCCCCGACGATTTCACCACGATCGACTGGAACGCCGAGGGCGTCGCCATGTTGCAGGACGCGATCTGGGCCAATTCGGAGAAATTGAAGGATCCGAAGTACCAGGATCAGACGGTGCGATTCATCGCGGCGTCGCTGAAGGGCTGGGCATTCTGCCGCGACAATGTCGACACCTGCCGCGATATCACCGTCGCCGCCGGATCGACGCTGGGCGCGAGCCATCAACAGTGGCAGATCAACGAGGTCAACAAGCTGATCTGGCCGTCGACCGCGGGAATCGGGCTGATCGACCAGGCGGCGTGGGATCGCACCGTGAAAATCGCCAAGGAGACGAAGAACCAGGACGGCGCGACCGTCTTGAAGAAGGATCCGGACGCGGAGGCGTTCACCAACGAGTACGTCACCAAGGCGCTCGACATCCTGAAATCCGGCGGCACCGACGTCACCGGAACCGCGTTCGCGCCGATCCAGGTGACACTGACCGAAGGGGGAAAATAGATGACCGCTGACGACCACGTCTTCTATCCGTGGAGTGTGCAGGGCGGCCCGAATCCGGTGGCGATCACCGGGGCCTCGGGTTCCTGGTTCTGGGACGAGAACGGTAAGCGCTACCTCGATTTCTCCTCGCAACTGGTCAATGTCAATATCGGCCACCAGCATCCGGATCTGATCGAGGCGATCGTCGCGCAGGCTCGCGAACTGACGACCATCTCGCCCACCGTCGGCAATCGCGCCCGCAGCGAATTGGCCCGGCTGATCGTGGAACGCGCACCCGGCGACCTGAACCGGGTGCTGTTCACCACCGGCGGCGCCGAAGCCGTCGAGCACGCGGTGCGGTTGGCGCGCAGTTTCACCGGCCGCACCAAGATGCTCGCGGCCTACCGCTCCTACCACGGCGGCACCGGGGTGGCGATCGGGCTGACCGGGGAACCGCGCCGCTGGGGCGCGGAACCCACGAATGTGGACGTGGTCCGATTCTTCGGGCCGTATCCGTACCGGTCACCGTGGGATACGACGACCCAGGAGGAGGAGACCGCCGCGGCGTTGAAACATCTGCGGCAGGTCATCGAACTGGAGGGCCCGGCCGATATCGCCGGACTCATCCTGGAAACCGTGGTCGGCACCAACGGTGTGCTCGTCCCCCCGCCCGGCTATCTGGCCGGGGTGCGAGCGCTGTGCGACGAATTCGGCATCGTCTACATCGCCGACGAGGTGATGGTCGGGTTCGGCCGGGTCGGGGAGTGGTTCGCGGTGGACGCGTTCGGTGTCGCACCCGATCTCATCACCTTCGCCAAGGGCGTGAACTCCGGGTATGTGCCGCTGGGTGGCGTCGTGATCGCCGAGCGCATCGCCCAGCGTTACGACGACACGCTGTACCCGGGCGGTCTCACCTACGCCGGTCATCCACTGGCCTGCGCGGCCGGGGTGGCGTCCATCGCCATCTTCGAACGCGAGGGCATTCTCGATCACGTGCGTTCGGTGGGCGCCGACGTCCTCGGCAAGGGACTACGGGAGCTGGCCGCGCGTCATCCCAGTGTCGGCGAGGTCCGCGGTCTCGGCTTCTTCTGGGCGCTCGAGCTGGTCCGCGACCCGCGCACCCGCGAACCCCTGATCCCGTTCGCGGCCGCGGGCGCCGCGGCCGAGCCCATGGCCGTGATCACCGCCGCGGCGAAGGAACGCGGACTGTGGCCGTTCAACGCGGGCAATCGGTTCCAGATCGCCCCGCCGCTGACGACCTCCGCCGAGGAGATCCGCACCGGACTCGACATCGTCGACGCCGTGCTAGAGGTCGCCGACGACTACGTCCGGACGAGGTGACGGCGGGATTCGGCGGCCCTCTCGCGCACCTCTAGGCTGGTGACATGACAGCTGGGCAGACCGAGATCTGGCACAACCCGCGGTGCACCAAGAGCCGTAACGCCACGGCACGCCTCGACGAGGTCGGTGTCGAGTACACGGTGCGCAAGTACCTCGACGATCCGCCCACCGCCGACGAACTGCGCGCGGTACTGGATCGCCTCGGCGCCGAACCCTGGGATATCACCCGCACCGGCGAACAGATCGCGAAGGATCTCGACATGTCGAGCTGGGGCCGGACGCCCGCCGACCGGAACCGCTGGATCGAGGCGCTGGCCGCCAACCCGAAACTGATCCAGCGCCCGATCGTCCTGACCGCCGACGGCGCGGCCGTGGTCGCGCGCACCGACGAGGCCCTGCGTTCCCTGGGCTGAGAGTGCTCGGACCCGCTCGCGGTCACCGCGACTTCCCGGAAAGGGCACTCCCGCCCGGATTCTCGAGGATCCCCCGGTCGGGAGTGCCCGGCGCTGCGCTTTGATCTAGTGTCGCGAGCTATGAAGGTACAACTGCGCCACAACCCCGCGTCGACGATCGCGCGGTGCTTTCTCGCGGGCGGCGAGCCGATGCGGGTCGAAAGCGGCGCCATGGTCGCCCATTCGGCGGGAGTCGCGTTGCAGGCCAAGGCGGAGGGTGGCATCATCGCCGGTCTGAAGCGGTCGGTGCTGGCGGGCGAATCATTCTTCGTCTCGACGTTCACCGCCCCGCAGCAGGGCGGCTGGGTGGATGTGGCTCCCGCGCTGCCCGGTGACATGCTGAACCTTCAGATCGTCCCGGACCGCCCCTTCTTCATCAGCCGCGGCGGCTGGATCGCCAATTCGCATGGCGTACAGGTGGAAAGCAAGTGGGGCGGATTCTCGAATCTGTTCGGCGGTGAGGGCGGTTTCGGTCTACGCGCGCACGGCGAAGGCGATATCGTGGTCGGAGTTTTCGGCGCCATCGATGTCATCGATCTACAGCCGGGGGAACCGATCACCATCGATACCGGACACGTGGTCGCCTACGATCTGGCGATGAATTTCACGATCCGGCGAGCGGTTTCGGGCCGTTCGATCCAGTCGCTGAAATCGGGCGAGGGTTTCGTCTTCGATTTCGTCGGGCCCGGCCGGGTATTGCTGCAAACCCGCAATCCCGGCGCGTTCGCGGTGTGGGCGAGTTCGATGGCGTCCAACGGCTGATCGGCCGGTCGACGGGGATCTCTCCGTCGCGGATGTCGCGCGGTGCGCGGGGTATTGCCCGATGGTCACCGGGTGTTCATCTGCCGGGCACCGGGGTCGTCGATGCTGTGGGCTCCAATCGACATCGAAATTGAGGATTTGTTCTGATGGAACTTCTCGAAGTGCTCGTAATGATTCTTCAGACCGGATCCGCCGCTGTCTCCCAGAGTGCCGCGTAGTCGAACGAAGAAGTGGCGACAACCCATCGGAATTATCCGGTGGGTTGTTTGTTTTCCGGCTGGCCGATCAGTCGATGAGGTCATCGATCAGGAGCCGCGTATCGGGCACGAACGGCCACTCCGGATCGTCGAGGTGCGCGCGTAACTCCGCGTCGGTCCACCACCAGCCGTCCGCGATCTCCTCCGGCTGGTGCCGGATGGGCCCGTCCCAGCGGAATTCGTAGGCGAACAGGTGGCAGCGCATCGGCCTGCCCGCCCACAGGCCGTCCCACGAGATCTTCGCCAGGGGCACGAGTCCGTCCGTCGCGAGGATGCCGAGTTCCTCGTCGAGTTCACGCACCGCAGTCCGGACCGGATCTTCGCCGGGACCGACGACGCCGCCCGCCAGACAATCGTGCATCCCGGCGAAGACCATCTTGGTATCGGTACGTCGATGCACGTAGATCCGCTGTCCGTCACCCGAACGCACCAGCACCCCGGCGCTCGCGTGCCACAGCCCGTCCCGATAGACCGTGGCCCGGTCCTCGATCCCGACGACCCGGCCCGCACCGTCGTAGACCGCGATCATTTCCGAACTCTGCTCCGCCCGCTGTGGCACGTGCCCGAGGGTAGCGCGCGTCGGCGGGGGAGCCCGGCCCGGACGGCTGCCGGGCGGTAACCGGACTCCCGTCGGGCGGTGAGCGCACGGAAACGCGACTGGTACAAGTGGCAACGCGCGCGCGATTGGCAGATCACAGAGGGGCAATCGCCGACTGGTGTCGTGGAGCGATGAGTATTTCATCCTGGTTCAAGCAGAAATCATCCGTCGCCACCGTCGCACCGATCTTCGAGCAGATCGGCGGCTACGAGGCGCTCGAGGTCGTGGTCGCGGATTTCTATGTTCGCGTGCTGGCCGACGAACAGTTGGCCGGTTTCTTCACCGGCACGAATATGGGCAGGCTGAAGGGTAAGCAGGTGGAGTTCTTCGCCGCCGCGCTGGGCGGGCCGGACCCCTACACCGGCGCGCCCATGAAACAGGTGCACCAGGGACGCGGAATCACCATCGAGCATTTCGGTCTGGTCGCCGGTCACCTGACCGATGCGTTGGCCGCGGCGGGGGTTCCACCGGAAACGGTCACCGAGATCATCGCCGCGATCGCACCCCTGGCGGACGACATCACCTCCGGAACCGCCACCGGGCCCCGATGACACCGGTACCGACCGGCGGCGCGCCATCGGAAAGCGGTCGTCTCGATATCCGATGACGTCAACCACGTCCCGGTGACCGACGTCGCACGGGTTTCGCGCCCGGTTTCGGCGCGGCGGCCCTGCGCTTCTCGGCCGCGCGCTGTTCGAGCGCCGCGGTTTCGGCGTCGAGCCTGCGATAGACGATGTGCTGCTGGGCCAGAGTCCAGGCGTTGTTCGACACCCAATACACCAGGATCGCGATAGGCAGTACCGCGCCGCCGAGCACGGCCGCCGCGGGAAACACCCACAGCATGACGGTGTTCATGAACGGCACCTGCCGTGCGGTCCGATCCTGGCGGGCGATCGATGCCCGCGCGGTGACGTGCGTCGCGACCGCGGCGATCACCATCAGGACGACGGCGACGCCGATCACCGCCACGGTGGGCGTACCGGTGAGGGTGGCCGACAGCGGCGCTCCGAATATCTTGGCCTGCAAGAACGATCGCACATCGGAGGCGTCGAGGAAGTAGTTGGGGGTGAGCGCGTTCTGCTCGGGGGTCATCGGTGCGGAAGTGGTCCGGAACGGCAGGTGACCGACCGTTCGCGTGCGGTCGAAGGAGCGCAGCACGTGGAACAAGCCGAGGAAGACCAGCCCTTGGCCGAGCGCGGGCAGGCATCCGACGAACATCCCGACGCCGTGTTCGGCATGCAATTTCCTGATCTCGACGCTCTGCCGTTGCTTGTCGCCGTCGAATTTCCGTTGGATCGCCCGTACTTCGGGTTGCAGGCGTTTCATGGCGGCTTGATTGCGAGCCTGGCGCAGGAACGGCGGGAACAGCACCGCACGGAAGGTCGCGACGAGGAAGACGACGGCGAGGATCCACGCCAGGGCGTCGGCGGGACCGAGGACGGCGGCGAAAGCGGTGTGCCACAACCGGAGCACGGCGGACACGGGGTAATAGACGATATCGAGCACGAGGGGGCACCTGACTGGTGGCCGTGCGTCGAGCGCACGGAACGGGCATGGACGGCCGAATGCCGACGACGCCCGCTCGGGCCGTCGTCAGCGCGTGGCCGCGCCCGGTGCTCGTGGCCGGGGACGCCCCGCCGTGTCCGGATTGCTCTGCCGCAGATAGGTGCCGCGCCTGCGACGCTGTGCCGAGGGCGGCGGGCCCGATGCCGTGGCGGCGAGCGCGCGCAGCCGAACGGCGCGCGGCGACACCATCGCGAAGATCGCGGTCGCGGCGACCACACCGAGGACGGCCAGCGCCCCCGATTGGCCCGCCGGTGCGGCGAGCAGGACGAGCCCGGGCACGACGAACGCGACCACCGCGTACGTCGTCAGCCGAGCCCACGAGAACATGCCACGAGAGTACGTGGTCCCGACCGCGGGGACCGGATGATCCGGGGCGGGACCTCTCAGGTCGCGCTGCCCGCCGTCCACGATCCGTCGCCGAGATCCCAGAGGCCGTCGCGTTCCAGCGCGGCCGGGAACAGTCCGAAGGTCCGGCGGCAGGTGCGGGTCAGGTGCGCGCTGTTGTCGAAACCGGCCGCGTCCGCCGCCGCCGCGAGATCGTCACCGGAACGCACCCGGATGATGGCGACACGCAGCCGCAGCCAGAGGATGTACGGACGGAGCGGGATCCCGACCTGGGCGGCGAACAGATGCGACAACCGCGTCGGCGAAAGGCCGACGCGCCGTGCCACATCCGCGCCGCGGATCGACCGGTCGTGGACGAGGGAGGGCAGTACGCGCAGCGCCTCGGTCACCGCGTGATGCGGTGCGCCCGGCGGCGTCTGGTGATCGCAGCGCAGATCCGTGACGATCGCGGTGACCTGGTCGAGCAGCGCCGACCGCACCGGATCGACCGGGGGAATGCGGACGCCCCCGGTCCAGCCCCTGGTGTGGGCGCGGCGGTCGGCGGCGGCGCCCGCCACCGTCTCCGGATCCAGGTACAGCGCGGCGCCGTGCGCCGCGCCCGCGTCGATCCGGTGGGGCGCGTCGGCGGGCACGATGACGACGGTGCCGTGATGGTGCACGCCGCTGGCGTCCATCACCGTCAGCGGTGTGTCCGCGGCCAGGATCTGTACGGCGTGATGCGCGTGCAGATCGGTTTCGCCGATCGTGCCGCCGAAAGCGAGAATTCCGGGGCGCAGCAAGGCCGTAGCCCGGTATGAGGTGTCGTCGGGCGGGTGTGCGCCGCCCAGGCTTCGGGGTGTCGCGGACACCCCATCGGTGACCAGAGCCTTCTCCATCGGACGCTCCCGGCAGGTGACGCGAATCCAGGTGCGGATTCCCTGTCAATCTATCCGGGCGACACCGCCGCGGTGCTGGTTTCGGCCACCTGATCCAGGAATTCGCCGACGATCTTCCACGAGGTGGCCGTATCGGGGTGACCGGGCGAGGAAGCGCCGACCTACCGGCGATGCAGTTCGATCGCCAACGCCACCAGTTCGGACATGTAATCGCCGTTCGTCGCGGCCAACCGGACGGCTTCATCGGGCGCGAACGCCCGGACCTCCTGTATCTGTTCGGCGTCGCCGGGATTCGTCGGCGCGGAATCGACGACGACATCGGCCGTGCACCAGAGGAACGCCTTGCGCGGATGCGGCTGCCACACCCGATAGGGCACCGGATGATCGCTGACACCGTGATGCGCCCCGATCCACCGGACCGGACCGACGGTGCGCGCGCCCGCCTCCTCGAGCAATTCGCGGCGCACGCATTCCTCGATCGTCTCGTTCGCCTCGCGCGTCCCGCCCGGCACCAGCCAGATATCGCGATCGTCGCGGCACAGCACGATCCGCGCGCCGACGAAACAGACGACGTGGATATTGGTGACGAGTTCGTCCGGCGGCAGTTCGGTCGAGAAACGGACGTCGAGCCCACCCCATTCCCAGCGAGCCGGAGTGTGCAGCAACGGAAACCGTTCGGCGAGCGTCACATCCACAGGGTAGCCGGATCGCGACGGCCGGGATCAGGGCAACGTGAACAGCAATCGGTGCGGATCCGATCCGGTGGACTCGACCCGGAACGCGTTGCGGAACAACTCCTGATTGCGTTCGTTGCGGCGCGCCACCGTCCCCATTTCGGGATACACGCGGCATTCGGCGGCGCACCGCAGCCAATCGCGGCACAGCGCGGCCTGCTCGAATCGCGGGAAATCGAACGCGGGCCCCATGCTCCAGCACATGCTGAGCATGCCCAGTTGCGCATCGGCGGGCCAGGATTCGAAAGCGGCGAACGGCGTGATCACCGCCCCGTCGCGGTGGCGCGTCAGCCGACCCCGCATCAGCGTCTCCCATTCGTCGAGACGTTCGAACACCAAACGGTCGATCGCCCCGTTGGTCAGACGCAGATCGGTCACCCGCTCGAAACGGCGGCAACCGCCGCGCACCAGATCGGTGCGACGTTTCACCGTGTCCCACGCCGCGTCGATATCGGTATCGGAGGCGTACGGGCCGCGCATCCCACGGCGCCACGGTAGCCGCCGGGACGCGGCCAGCGCCGCGACCCGCTCACCCGGGGTGGGAGAGCCGAACTCGCGCGCCGACTCGTCGAGCGCGACGCCGACGGCGGTGCGCACACACCCCCGGACATCCAGGTACATCCAGGGCACCCGGCCCTCCAGCGGCACATTGAACGGCAGCCAGATCTCGCGGACCGCGGCTTTCATCGGTTTCTCTCCGTATTCCGGTGCGTGACAGACGAATCCGGGAATCACTTCCGGTCCGACACACCTCGACCGGGCAGGCCCCGCGCCCCGCGGCGAGCGGCGCCACCCCAGAATCGCCGGGCCGACCGGGAAGAACACGCGTAGCCGACTACTCGGGTTCACGGACTCGCACCACGCGGATCCCGCGCGGGCGGACCCGCGATGAGCGAAATACCACCCTCGGTATGACATCGGCTTCTGTCGCCTAGGCTCGATGGCATGCAGCGCATCATCGGCATCGAGGTCGAATACGGTATCTCGACACCCACCGAGCCGTCGGCCAACCCGATCCTCACCTCCACCCAGGCGGTGCTCGCGTACGCCGCGGCCGAAGGCGTGCCGAGGGCCAAGCGGACCCGGTGGGACTACGAGGTGGAATCACCGCTGCGAGACGCGCGCGGATTCGACCTGAGCCGGATGAACGGTCCCGCACCGGTCATCGACGCGGACGAGGTCGGCGCGGCCAACATGATCCTCACCAACGGCGCGCGCCTCTACGTCGACCACGCGCACCCGGAATTCTCCGCACCCGAGGTCACCGACCCGCTCGACGCCGTCATCTGGGACAAGGCCGGTGAGCGGGTGATGGAAGCCGCCGCACGCCACGCCTCCAGCGTGCCCGGCGCGCCCCGCCTGCAGCTGTACAAGAACAACGTCGATGGCAAGGGCGCCTCCTACGGCACCCACGAGAACTACCTCATGAGCCGCGACACCCCGTTCAACCAGATCATCGTCGGGCTCACCCCGTTCTTCGTCTCCCGCCAGGTGATCACCGGCTCCGGCCGCGTCGGAATCGGGCAATCCGGCGATACCGCCGGCTTCCAGCTCTCCCAGCGCTCGGACTACATCGAGGTCGAGGTCGGACTGGAGACCACCCTCAAACGCGGCATCATCAACACACGTGACGAACCCCACGCCGACGCCGACAAATACCGCAGACTGCACGTCATCATCGGCGACGCCAACCTGGCCGAGATGTCGACCTACCTGAAAGTCGGCACCACCGCGCTCGTGCTCGACCTGATCGAGGCGGGCGAGGACCTGTCCGATCTGCAACTGGCCCGCCCGGTCACCGCCGTGCACCAGATCAGCCATGATCCGACCCTGCGCACCGCCGTCGCGCTCGCCGACGGCCGCGAACTCACCGGCCTCGCGCTGCAACGTCTCTACCACGAGCGGGTCGCGAAATTCATGGACCGCGAAGGCAACGACGACCCCCGCGCCCGCGACATCCTCGACAACTGGGCCATGATCCTGGACCTGCTCGAACGCGACCCGATGGAAACCGCGAACCTGCTCGACTGGACCGCGAAACTGCGCCTGCTCGAAGGCATGCGCAACCGCGAAGGCCTCGGCTGGGCCGCACCCAAACTGCACCTGATGGATCTGCAGTACTCCGACGTGCGCCTCGACAAAGGCCTCTACAACCGCCTGGTAGCGCGCGGATCGATGAAACGCCTGGTCACCGAACAGCAGGTCCTCGACGCGATGACCAAGCCCCCCACCGACACCCGCGCCTACTTCCGCGGCGAATGCCTGCGCCGCTTCGGCGCCGACATCGCCGCCGCGAGCTGGGACTCGGTCATCTTCGACCTCGGCGGCGACTCCCTGGTCCGCATCCCCACCCTCGAACCCCGCCGCGGCACCAAATCCCACGTCGGCAAACTCCTCGACGGCGTCCAAACCGCAGCCGAACTGGTCGAACAACTCACGCAGTGATATTGGCGGCCGGGGCCGCGGGTTCGCGGCCCTTCTTGTCTCGCGTCCGAGCGGTCGATACTCGCGACTGCGTCGCATTGTCTCGAC
>NZ_JAFMPL010000132.1:0-18803 GCF_019038455.1 Nocardia noduli | reverse complement strand
GGATAGGAGACAGGTAGGGGTAGGGCGGGGTCGTCGCGCTCGCCTTGTCGAGGCGGGCCAGATGTTCCGGATCGAGCCGCCAGCCGACAGCGCCGAGGTTCTGACGCAGTTGGTTCTCGTCGCGGGCCCCGACGATGACCGTGGCGACGGTCGGGCGACTCAACAGCCAGTTGAGGGCGATCTGCGGGACCGTCCTTCCGGTTTCGGCGGCGATGTCGTCCAGCACGTCGACGACGTCGTAGAGCAGTTCGTCGTCCACCGGTGGCCCCGCTTCCGCGGTCTGGTGCAGGCGGCTACCGGCGGGAAGCGGTTGCCCGCGCCGGATCTTGCCGGTGAGCCGTCCCCAGCCCAGCGGGCTCCACACGACCGCGCCGACGCCCTGATCCTGTCCGAGCGGCATCAGCTCCCATTCGTAATCGCGCCCGACCAGCGAGTAGAAGACCTGATGCGCGACATACCTGGTGAGCCCGTTACGGTCCGCGGCGGCAAGTGATTTCATCAGCTCCCAGCCCGCGAAGTTGGAGGCGCCGAGGTAGCGGATCTTGCCCGCGCGCACCAGATCGTCGAGCGCGGCCAGTGTCTCCTCGATCGGGGTGCGCGCGTCGAAGGCGTGCAACTGGAACAGATCGATGTGCTCGATGCCCAGTCGGCGCAGCGAGTTCTCGACCGCGCCGATCAGCCGCGCCCGTCCGGAACCGGCTTCGTGCGGCCCCGGTCCGGTCGGCAGGCCCGCCTTGGTCGAGATCAATACCCGATCGCGTCTGCCCGCGATGGCCGCACCGAGGACTTCCTCGGACGCGCCGTCGGAATAGACGTCGGCGGTATCGAACATCGTGACACCCGCCTCCACGCTGATGTCGACGAGTCTGCGCGCCTGCGCGGCGTCGGTGTCGCCCCAGGCGCTGAACAGCGCTCCGCGTCCGCCGAAGGTGCCCGCGCCGAAGCTCAGGGCGGGTACGAGCAGACCGGATGCGCCGAGCCGTCGGTACTCCATGGGAACTCCTAAAGGGTCTATAGTTCCGTTAACAACTCGAACGCTACACCCGTCGGCGCGTAAATGAAACTGGAGTACCGTTATGACTTCCGAAGAGACCGCTCCCGGATCGATCCGGCCGGGCGGGCGCACCGCCCGGGTCCGCGAAGCGGTACTGCGGGCCGCGGGCGATCTGCTGGCCGAAAGGGGTTTCGCGGAACTGGATCTGGCCGAGGTCGCCGTCCGCGCCGAGGTCGGCAAGACCACCGTCTACCGACGCTGGGGCAGCGCGACCGGCCTGGTGACCGATCTGCTGGTCGACATGGCCGAACAGTCCGTCGCGCGCGCCGACACCGGCTCGCTGCTCGGCGATCTCACCGCCAACGCGCGACTGGTCGCGCGCACGCTCACCGATCCGCGCCAGGGACGACTGTTCCGAGCCGTCATCGCCGCGGCCACCTGCGACGAGGCGTCCGCCGCCGCCCTGCACCGCTTCTACGACGCGCGGCTCACCGAATGGTCGCCGTGTGTGAGCGCCGCCGTCGCCAGGGGCGAGGCGCCCGACGGCACCGATCCGCGCGACGTCCTCTCGGCCGTCTCCGCGCCGCTGTACTACCGCCTGCTCGCCAGCGGCGACCCGATCGACGAGACCGTGGCCGACACCGCGGCGCGCGCGGCGTTCGACGCGGTCCGCGCGGGCACCCTGGTGCGGACTGCCGCCAAGTCGTGACAGCGAAAGACGCTGGGAGCGGGGCGCACGTCGGGGAGTGAGCGGCGCGACGCCGCGACACACGGTCGATCCGCCCGTTCGGCTGCCGGATCGGCCCGAGAGGCGCATCCTCGATGCTGCTGGACTGTTTCACCTCGCGGGACCGGGTACCCGGACGAGAGCGACGAGGACAGGAGCACACGATGACCGATCGCAGCACATCTTCGAACGCGGTGCCAGGCATCGGCGAGGTATCCGACGCCGATCTGGCCGAACAATCCACGTCGGTGTCACCGGACGATTCCGAACAGGACGAACAGGTACTCGCCGAGGCCGTCGACGGGGATACCTGGCACGCGGATGTCGCCGATATCGTCGAGCAGGCGATCGAAGTGCCACCCGACGACGAGTCCTTCGAGCTCAGCGAATAGATCACCGCCCGGCCGCTGACCGTTCGGCGGCCCGGTTACGCGAAGGCTCAGGGCTCAGGGCTCAGGGCTCAGGGCTCAGGGCTCAGGAAGCGATCTTCGCCCGCACGGCGGCGTGCAGTTCCCGCAGGCTCGAGCGCTCGGTGGCCACTTCCAGCACCCGTACACCGTGCGCGGGCGCGGCCAATTCGATACCGAGCTGTTCGGGATCGACCTGCCGATGCGGGATGCGGTAGGCCGCGCACAGGGCGGCCAGGTCCATACCGTGCGGTGTGCCGAAGACGCGTTCGAAAACACCCGCGTACTGCGGATCGCCCTGTTCGAGCAGTTCGAAGATGCCGCCGCCGTCATCGTTGGCGACCACGATGGTGAGATCCTCCGGCCGCGGTTCGCCACGACCGATCAGCAGTCCGGACGCGTCGTGCAGGAAGGTGAGGTCGCCCATCAGCGCGACGGTGCGACCGTCGTGCGCGAGGGCGGCGCCGACCGCCGCCGAGACGGTGCCGTCGATTCCGGCGACACCGCGATTGGACAGCACCCGCACACCGGGACGCGGCGACGAGACGAGCGCCGCGTCGCGTACCGGATTGGACGCGCCGAGCAGCAACTGGTCACCGACGCGCAATGCGTCCATCACCACGGCCGCCACGTGCAGCCCTGTCGGCTTCGGGTGCGCGGCCAATTCCTCGCGCACCACCTGATTCGCCGTCGCGTCGAGTTCACGGCAGCGCGCCAGCCAGTCCGCGCGCGGCGCGCCGGAGGTGACCGCGCGCGTGCCGGTGCCGACGACATTGCCGGAGACGTCGGGCCAGCGCGGGCCGGTCGTCAGCGCGAACACCGTGACCGACGGGTCGGCCAGCACCTTGGACACCTGGCGGTGCAGGGTCGGCCTGCCGGTGATGATCGCCTGTTTCGGTCGCAGCAGCGGCAATGCCAGCGGGTGCAGCGCCGGACCGTGCATGGGCGCGGTCGGTTCGGCGACGGTCGGCAGATCGGCCAACTCGGGACGGAGCCCGGCGCCGTGGCCGGAGATGACGACGGTATCGGGCGTCAGGTCGATGGCGAGCGGAACGTCGAGTGTCGCGTATTCGGTCGAGGTCCACGCGCGGTCGCCGTCGCGGCCCGCGGGGGCGGTCTCGCCCGGCGCGAGATCGGGGACGAGCGGTTCGCGCAACGGGATGTCGAAATGTACCGGGCCCGCGTTGCCCGAACGGGTACCGCGCGCGGCGGCGAGCACCCGGCACACGGCCGAACGCCAGACGCTGTTCTGCTGGGCGTACACCGTGCCGCCCTGTTCGGCGCCCGCCGTCGCGCCCGCGGCGTCGAATTCCGCGAGGCCGAGGCTGATGGTGGCGCGGACCTGGCTGCCGAAGAGGCCGAGTTGTTCGACGGTCTGGTTGGCGCCGGTGCCGAGCATGTCGTAGGGCCGATTCGCGCTGACGACGATCAGCGGCATCCTGGCGTAATTCGCCTCGAGCACAGCGGGGCCGAGATTGGCGACGGCGGTACCCGACGTCATCACCACCGGCACCGGACGTTGCGCCGCGGCGGCGAGGCCGATGGCGAGAAAACCCGCCGTGCGCTCATCGATCCGCATGTGCAACCGCAATCTGCCGGCCACATCGGCGGCCTGGAGCGCGAAGGCCAACGGCGCGTTGCGTGAACCGGGACACAGCACGACGTCCCGCACCCCGCCGCGCACGAATTCGTCGACGACCACCTGCGCCTGCGCTGTTGACGGGTTCACGACACCAGCCTCCCAGACAGGTCACCCGGCGTCTTCGTCAGCCTGCTCACAGTGCCGGATCCATCGTGCCCGAACCGCGCGCGGGGCGGAGCCGCCGCGACCGGGCGACCGGAGCGAGATCGGCGTGGCCGAGATGACATGCGGCAGAGATCATGACGATCGAGGCTCGCGCCACAGCGCCGCGCCTCGGCGCCGGTGCGACCGCCCGTGCCGCACGGAGTCGGTCGAGCAGTGCCCGTCGCACGTCGAACTGCCCTCATCGAGCGGGGCCGTTCGACGTGCGACGTGGCGACGGCCGCAATTACACGGCGTGCTTCTGCACGAGATCACCCAGACGCGGCAGCGCCTCGATGACATTCTTCTTCGCCGAGGAGCGCATGGAGGAGTACACCTTCTGCAGCGCGGGGCGGGTCGAGGACTCGGCGCGGGCGTCGGTGACCGAGAGCAACGCCTCGGCGACCACGTCGGACTTGGCGACGAGCAGGTCGGCGAAACGACCCTCACCCGACGCGGTGTATTCCTGCCAGAACGGGTCGAGCTGCGCGACGAGCTTGGGCGCCAACGACTCCAGCGCGTCGGGAACGATGGACGGGCTGATCTTCTTGACCGCCGCGTATCCACCCTTCACGGCCAGGCCGGACGCACCACCCTTGTCCGACACCTCGGCGTCCAGAACAGCTTTGGCGTCGGCGAGAAAAGCCGCGCGCTTGGCGTCGATGAGCAGGGATTCAGACAGTGCTGCAACCACTTTCAGGTTCCTCCGGATCGGTGTCGATGAACGAGCGCACGCCACTATACGCACCGGTGCCGAGCGTCACACGTCGCTCACCCGGCAACGGGCCCGCTTCACCTTCGCACGACGGCGCTCTCGGCGCATCCGGACGGCGCGCTCAGGGCTGCCACGGCAGCAATTGCACCATCAATCCCTCGCAGTCGGCGAGCAATTCGCCCTGCTCATCGAGCAATTCGGCGGTGACGAAGGTTTTGCGGCCCTCGATCCGGTCGACGCGGCCGCGCACCGTCAGCGGCGTATCGAGCAGTGTCACCTTGCGGTAGTTCACGTGGAGATAGGCGGTGCGGCTGATCGGCCTGCCCGCGTAATGCACGATCATTCCGAACAGGTCGTCGAAGAGCAGCGGGAGCACGCCGCCGTGCGCGGCGCCGTTGCCGCCGAGGTGATACCGGCGGAAGACGCCGGACATGGTGATGCCGTCCGGCCCGGCCTCGCGCACCGTCCACGGCAGCATCAGCAGACTGCCACGACCCGGCAGGTGCATGACCCGGCCCGCGGGGCCCTCGCCTTCCACGGCGCGATACGGCTCGAGGAGTTCGGCCAGTTCGCGGGCCTTGCCCAGCGCGTCGGCGAAAACCTCGTCCGGCGCGTCGACGCAGACGGTGAGGTCCTGGAGGGTGCGCATCGTCTCGACGAACTCGCCGTACTCCGGTCCCGGTTGCGCCTGTGAGTATTTGGGAAAGCCGCCGTGGCGCTCGTACCGGTCCGCCGCGTCCACCGCGCTGCTGTCGATCCGAGGCGCCGCCTCGACACCCACGGGTCTGCCTTGCTCACTCATATTCTCCGCCTCGTTCACACTCGCCTCCGGCACCGCGGCGCGATTCCGGGTCGCACCGGTCCGCCCGCTCCTCACCTGCACCGTATCGCGCCCTTATACGCCGTCGAATCGGCAGGCCCCACCGAATGGAACTATCAACGGGGGAATCACACGGGCGTCACTTCCACGACACAATCGGCCGCACGTGATAATCACCGGTGTGACTTTCGATCCGAAGCTGTGGCGCCCCGTTCCGGGATTCGAGAACCTGACCGACATCACCTACCACCGACATATCGAGCAGGGCACGGTGCGAGTGGCGTTCGATCGACCAGAAGTCCGCAACGCGTTCCGCCCGCACACCGTCGACGAGCTCTACCGCGCGCTCGACCACGCCAGGATGACCTCGGATGTCGGCGCCGTGCTGATCACCGGCAACGGCCCGAGCCCCAAGGACGGCGGCTGGGCCTTCTGCTCGGGCGGCGACCAGCGCATCCGCGGGCGCAACGGCTACCAGTACGCAAGCGGTGACACCGCGGACACCGTCGACCAGGCGCGCGCGGGCCGATTACACATCCTCGAGGTGCAGCGCCTCATCCGGTTCATGCCGAAAGTCGTCATCGCGCTCGTCAACGGCTGGGCCGCGGGCGGCGGACACAGCCTGCACGTGGTGTGCGACCTGACCCTCGCCAGTCGCGAACACGGCCGTTTCAAGCAGACCGACGCCGATGTCGGCAGCTTCGACGGCGGTTACGGCAGCGCCTATCTGGCGAAAATGGTCGGGCAGAAATTCGCCCGCGAGGTGTTCTTCCTGGGCCGCGCGTACACCGCGGAGGAAATGCATCACATGGGCGCGGTGAACAAGGTCGTCGACCACGCGGAACTCGAGAATGTGGCGCTGGAATGGACCGCCGATATCAACGGCAAATCCCCCCAGGCCCAGCGCATGCTCAAATACGCGTTCAACCTGCTCGACGACGGTCTGGTCGGTCAGCAGCTGTTCGCGGGCGAGGCGACGCGCATGGCGTACATGACCGACGAAGCGGTCGAGGGGCGCGACTCGTTCCTGGAGAAGCGCGAACCCGACTGGACCCCGTACCCCTGGTACTTCTGACACACCCGAGGGACGGATCGGCACTGTGGAGATCTTGAGCAGCCGCGTCATCCTGCGGCCCGCGAACTATCGGGAGACACTCGCCTTCTACCGCGACGGCCTCGGTCTGGCGATCGCGCGCGAATATCCGGGCGGCACCGTCTTCTTCGCCGGGCAGTCGCTGGTGGAGATCGCGGCCCACGGCGGATCGGGCGACTCGACGACGTTCGCGGGCGCGATCTGGTTGCAGGTGCGCGATCTCTCCGACGCGGCGGCGGAGCTGACACTGGCCGGGATACGGATCGATCGCGCGCCGGAACGGGAGCCGTGGGGCCTGATCGAGATGTGGATACGCGACCCGGACGGAGTGCCGATCGTCCTGGTCGAGATTCCCCCCGAGCATCCGATCCGACGCGATTCACGCTGGTCAGACGACTAGGATGAAGCCCGAGCCGGTCCGTCGCGCCGCAGGTCGAGTTGCCAAGGCGGGTTACGACGAGGACCATAACGCTCGGGTGGACGCCCTGCCGCCGATGTCCGGGCGGCCGCCGATTCCGAGTTTCCGACGAGTGAATCGCAGTCTCCGATGCCTGGCGTAGTTGAACCCTGTTACCGGGGAATGGCCGCAGTTCGTCTGCGTCGCCCCAGCACACCGACCCTGTCCGTGCGCGGCGGCGCGGACATGACACGATCCCTGACGTGAGGGAGCCCAGCGAGCGAACCGACGGTACTCCGCCCGTGGGTGCGGGAAGACAGTCGAACGGGGCCGTGTCGTGAGCACACTGCGGACGCTGCCCATGCCCAGCGGCTCCGCGCTGGGTGATGTGATCCCTCACCTACGCGCGGCACTGGAGGGCAGCGGCCCGGCGTGGCTGCCGATCCCGAGCAGCGACCGCCGCGAAGCCCATCGGCTCAGCGGCGCGCTCGCCCCCGGCGAGTCGATCGACGACGAGGTGGCACTGGTGGTGACCACCTCCGGCACCACGGGCGCGCCCAAGGGCGCCATGCTCAGCGCGGCCGCGTTGCGGGCCAGTTGCGCCGCCACCCACGATCGCCTCGGCGGGCCGGGCGCGTGGCTGCTCGCCCTGCCCACCCACCACATCGCGGGTATCCAGGTGCTGTTGCGCAGTATCGAGGCGGGCACCGAACCGGCCGTGCTCGACGTGTCGGGCGGATTCCTGCCCGAGGCCCTGGCCGGGGCCATCTCCGGGATGCGCGGGCCACGCCGCTACACCTCGCTGGTGCCGACACAGTTGATCAAGGCGTTGAACGATCCCGCGGCCAGGGCGGCGCTCGCCGATCTGGACGCGGTACTCGTCGGCGGCGCGGCCACCCCGAAACCGGTGTACGAACGCGCGAAGGCGGAGGGCATCAATGTCGTTCGCACCTACGGCATGAGCGAGACCTGCGGCGGCTGCGTCTACGACGGCGTGCCGCTGGACGGCGCGAAGGTGCGGATCGAGGACGGCCGGGTGCTGCTCGGCGGCACGATGATCGCCACCGGCTACCGGGGCCATCCCGACCATCCCGCTTTCGCCGAACCGGGCTGGTTCCGCACCGAGGACGCGGGCACATTCGAGAACGGCGTCCTGCGGATCAGCGGTCGCCTGGACGAGGCCATCCTCACCGGCGGGCTCGTCGTGATCCCGCAGGTCGTCGAGGCCGTGCTGGTCTCGCATCCGGCGATCAGCGAATGCGTCGTCCTCGGCCTGCCCGACGAACGTCTCGGGCAGCGGGTGGCGGTCGCGGTGGTTCCCACCGAGGGCGCGAGCCCGACGCTGGAGGAGTTACGCGAGTACGTCGAACGCGAACTCGACGCCATCGCCGCACCGCGCGAACTGGCACTGCTCGACGAACTGCCGCTGCACGGCCCAGGCAAACCCAATCGCGCGAAGCTGCGCGAACTGCTCTCCAGTTCGACGTACTGACAGCGGCGACATCCTGACGGCGGCGGTGGCCGCGACCGCGCAAGCGGCCCCGCCATCGTCGTGCAAGGGCCGTGCAAGACGACGCCCGCACAGTTGTCCCCATGACTTACACACCCACTTCAGCGCTCGCCGTCGAGGCGAGCGACCTGGTCAAGGTGTTCGGGGAGCAGCGGGCCGTCGACGGCGTCAGCCTGGCGGTGCCGCAGGGCGCGGTGTACGGCGTACTCGGACCCAACGGCGCGGGCAAGACCACGACCATCCGCATGCTGGCGACCCTGCTGCGGCCCGACGGCGGTAGTGCCCGCATCTTCGGCCACGACGTCGCCTCCGAACCCGCGGCCGTGCGCTCGCTGATCGGCGTCACCGGGCAGTACGCCTCGGTCGACGAGGATCTCACCGCCACCGAGAACCTGATGATCTTCTCCCGCCTGCTCGGCCTGAGCCGGACCGATTCACGTCGCAGGACCGTCGAACTCCTGGAGGAATTCGATCTGATCGAAGCGTCGAACAAACCGCTGAAGAATTTCTCCGGCGGTATGCGGCGCAGGCTGGATCTGGCCGCGAGCCTGATCTCGGCGCCGCCACTGCTGTTCCTCGACGAACCGACCACCGGTCTCGACCCGCGCACCCGCGCCCAGATGTGGGAGACCATCCGCCGTCTGGTCCGCGAGGGCGCGACGGTGGTCCTGACCACCCAGTACCTCGACGAGGCCGATCAGCTCGCCGACCGGATCGCCGTCATCGACCGGGGACGGGTGATCGCCGACGGCACCGCCGACGAACTCAAGAGTTCCATCGGCGGCTCGTCGCTGCACCTGACCCTGGCCGATCGGTCGCAACTGGACGAGGCCAAACGCATCGTCAGCGATTTCCTCGGCACCGAGGCCCAGATCACCCCCGAGGCGGGCAGGCTCACCGCACCGCTGCGCAGCGCCGACATGACCACCGATCTGCTGATCCGGTTGCGCGAGTGGGAGATCGCGGTGGAGGAGATCAATGTCTCCAAGCCGAGCCTCGACGAGGTCTTCCTCACCATCACCGGTCACCCCGCCACCGAAAGCGCGGACGACACCGAACGGAGCGCGGCATGACCGCCACCATCACCGAACCGGCCACCAAGCCACGGCCGCTGCCGATCCCGGCGCCCCCGATCGACCTGCGTCAGACCTTCGCCAACACCATGACGATGGCCTATCGCGGCCTGCTCAAGATCAAGCACAATCCCGAACAGCTCTTCGACGTCGTCATCCAGCCGATCATCTTCACGTTGATGTTCACCTACATCTTCGGCGGCGCGATCTCCGGCGACGTGAAAAGTTATCTGCCGCTGATCATCCCCGGCATCATGGTGCAGACCGTCGTCCTCACCTCGGTCACCACCGGTGTGCAGTTACGCGAGGACATGGAGAAGGGCGTGTTCGACCGCTTCAAATCCCTGCCCATCGCCCGCATCTCGGCGCTCTCCGGTGCGCTCACCGCGGATATGGTGCGCTACTTCATCGCCACGACACTGACCGTCGTGATGGGTCTGATCATGGGCTACCGCCCGCACGGCGGCGTGTTCGGCGTCGTCGGCGCGGCACTGCTGGTGATCGTCGCCTCCTTCGCCACCAGCTGGATCTGGGCGTTCTTCGGCGTGATCGCGAACAAGGCCTCGGCGGTGCAGGGCTATTCGATGCTGATCATGTTCCCGCTGACCTTCTGCTCCCCCGCCTTCGTGCAACCGGAGACCATGCCCGGCTGGATGCAGGGCTTCGTCAACGTCAACCCGGTGTCCCACCTGATCTACGCGTGCCGGGATCTGATGAACGACGGCCATATCGGCAGTCATTTCGTCTGGACGCTGGTCGGCGCCGCCGTGCTCGTCACGGTTCTCGCCCCGATCACCGTGCGGGCGTACATGCGCAAGGCGTGAACCCGATGAACGACCGCCGTCCCCGCACCACGGGGACGGCGGTCGTTCGTCGTCAGCGCGCGTCGCGCAATTCGCCGATGACGCGGATGATCTCGTCCGAGGCGACCTTGCGGCCGACCCCGTGATGGGTTTCGGTCGCTTCCGTCACTCTGCGTGCGCCGAGTCTCACGGCGGCGGCCGACCGGTGCAGATCCAGGCGCATCGACGAGAAATCCTGGCGTGCGTTGACTTCGGGAGCGAGCGCGAGCAACAGCAGTCCACACTCCGGATCGAGACCGGTCGCGATCAGATACGAGCCGACCGCGCAGGCCAGACCGCCGATCTGGGGCAGATCCCGGTGTTCGGGCAGCATCGCGCACCCCTGTTCGAGCAGATGCCGCACCAGCTCCGTCGAGGATTCGGGTGAACCGTGCAGGATCCTGGCGTCGAGCACAGCGGCCGCGAGCATGAGTTCACCACCGGGACCGGGCGCGACCTCCGAGCGCGGCCAGCCGGTCAGCCGCAGCGCCCGCTCGTAGCGTCGCAGCCCCTCGTCGATATCGCCTTCGGCGAGAGCCAGTTCCGCGGTGGCCTGCACGAGCAAGGCCAGACCGTGCAGTTGCATCCCCGGCGGAATGTCGGTGGACCCGAAATCGGCTGTGCCCATGGCGATCTCGAGTTCACGCCGCGCCTGCGCCACCTCGCCCGCGCCGATCAGCGCGCCCGCGAGCATGCTCCTGGTCCCCACGGTGTCCTCGTGAACGCCCAGGTGCAGCAGCATGTCGAGACTGCGCCGGTAGTAGGCCACCGATTCCCGGTATTCGGCGGTCTGGCCGAACACCTGCCCCAGGTGGTTGCACACCATGGCCACGCTCCAGACCTGATTGTGGCCGAACTCCTCCAGCGCGCGGATCGCGTCGTGGGTGGAGCCGCGCACATCGCCCTGGTTCTCCTTGATGTTGGCGCGCAACAGCAGTGCGGTGGCCTTGGTCTGGGAGTCGCCGCGCACGATCGCCTCGGCGATACGCCTGGCCGCGCCGAAACCGTCCGAACGGCTGAGCATGATCTCGCCGATGAACCGGAACGTCTCGTCGAGATCGGTGCGGGCGCGCAGCAATCGGCGCACCCGTTGCCGCAGCCGAGCCAGGTGACGGACGTCCCTGGTGGTGTAGAACAGGTGCAGGAAGGTCAATTCGAAGGTGATGAGCACGAGGTCCGAACGCGGTACCGCGCCGTCGGTGAAGGACTCGTCCAATTCGACCACCCTGGCGGCCCAGGCCACGACCTCCATATGCGAACCGCGGATCACCCACAGCGTGCCGACCACCGGGAAAATCGTGTACGCGGCCAGCGCGTCACGCCGTTCGATGGCATCGCGCAACGCCGCGAGCAGATTGTCCAACTCGATGGTCACCGCGAGCGCGAGCGCCAACTGGTCATCGTCGAAATACCTGGTCGCCGCGGCTTCGGCGAAATCGCACGACCAGCGCGTCATCCGTTCGATGACCGCTTCGGACTCCCCCGGCGACGCGGCGAGCCGTTCCTGCCCGTATTCCCTGACCGTCTCCAGCATCCGATAGCGGGTGCCGAGGACGTCCTCATCGTAAACGGTGAGCAGCGACTGGTTGACCAGCCCGTCCAGCGCGGCCATCACATCGCCCACTTCCGGTCCGCCCGCGACCGCCTCGGCGGCCTCGGGCCCGAAACCCCCGGGGAACCGGCACAGCCTGCGTAAGGTCACCCGCTGCGGTTCGTCCAGCAGATTCCAGCTCCAGTCGATGACCGCGTGCAGGGTGCGGTGGCGTTCCGGCGAACTGCGATCACCGTTGCGCAGCAGCGCGAAACGATCCGCGAGCCGGGAATTGATCTCCTCGACGCTCATCACCCGAACCCGCGCCGCGGCCAGTTCGATGGCGAGCGGCAGCCCGTCCAGCGTCCGGCACAACTGGGCGACGACCTCGGCGTCGAGCCGCACCGTCGGCCGCACGGCGCGGGCCCTGGCCTCGAACAGTTCGGTCGCGGGCGAACCGGCCGCGTCGATCGTCAGCGCGGGCAGGGGGTAGACGGTCTCGGCGGTGATCATCAGGGGCGCGCGACTGGTGGTGAGTACGGTCAGCCAGGGGGCCAGGCCGATGAGATCGGCGACGACCATCGCCACCGCGTCGATGAGATGTTCGCAGTTGTCCAGGATCAGCAGCATGGATCGGGCCGCGAGGGCATCGCGCAGCCGCCGTCTCGGATCGGCGGTGTACCCGGTGCGCAAACTCGCCGAATCGAAGGCGATCTCGCTCAGGCCGAGCGCCGCGCTGATCGCCGCCTCCACCTCCACCCCCGCGTCGGCGGCATCGGCGCGTACCGAGGCGAGCTCGACCATCAGCACCTGACGCGAACGGGCGACCCGCGCGCCGACCTCGTTGGCGACCCGCGTCTTGCCGGTACCGCCTGGACCGAGCACCGTGGTGACCCTCGAGGTCGCGAGCAACCCCACGATGGCGTCGAGATCGGCGTCGCGTCCGAGCAGCGCGTTCGGCGCGGCACGCAGTCCGATCGCCGCCGGAACCGCGTACTCCGCACCCGCGCGCTGAGCCGAGTTATCGAAACCCGCGCCGGACGACCTCGCCGACGCGGATCCGTCGAATGCCGTTCGCGCGGCCGCCGTATTGTTCGACTCCCCTCGGCCGTCAGCGGTCGCGGCACCGTCGGCCGGACGCACGGCCCGCGACGCGGCCTTCGCCTCGTCTCCGAGGGAATCGGCCACACCCGTCACGACCGTGAGTACCGGCGAGATCGCACCGGTCGGCCGGGCGCCCGCGACACCGGATTCCGCACGGTCGATCGGCTCCCCGCGCAGGATCGCGGTATTCAACTCGACCAGTGCCCGCCCCGGATCGGCGCCCAGCTGATCGGCCAACCGGGTGCGGAACGCGGCGAAGGATTCCAATGCCTCGTTCGCCCGGCCCGCCGTGGCGAGCAGTCGCATGAGCGTCGCTTCGGCGGGTTCGTCCAGCGGATCGCTCGCCGCCCGTCGCCGCGCGAGACCCAGCGCGCCGTCGATATCGCCCATATCCTGCCTGGCGGCCAATTCCAACAGATCGAGGTAGGTGAGGATCTCCGCGGCGCGGTCCCGCAGCGCGTCGGCGACCTCGCCCGAGGGCAGATCCGCGCCCGGCTCCCCGCGCCACAGCGCTCTGGCCCGCGCGACCGCGTCCAGGCAGCCCGCGCCGTCGCCGCGTTCGCGATCCCGCCGCGCGGGCAGCAGCAGATCCCCCGCCAGCGCCAGATCGACCTGGTCGACGGCGAGCGTCAGCCGATACCCGGCTGGACCGATCTCCAGCGCGCCGTCGGGGAGCGCGGACCGCAGCCGCGACACCTGGGTGTGCAGCGCGTTCATGGGGGCGCGCGGCGGTTGATCGGCCCACACGTCATCGATGAGTGCCTGCGCGCTGCGACTGCGACCCCGACGCAGCGCCAACGAGGCGAGCAGCAGCCGCGACCGGGTTCCGGGCACGGCGGTGAGCGCGCCCTCGCGGCGCAACGCGACCTCGCCCAACAGGGCGACCACGACCGATTGCGCTGCGGGCGGCGTCGCGACTCGACTGCGGCGGTGCGGACCGCCCTCGTCAGGAAACATACCGAGATAATCGTATGCGAGGGACCGCGCTCGGTGCGTCATGGTTTTCTCCCGCTGTCTCGGGCATCGGGTCACCTACGCTGGGCCCATGGCTGAGTTCGAAGTGGTCCGGCAGGCCGTTGTCTCGGCTGCGCCGTCGCGCGTTCACGCGTACATCAACGATTTCCACGAGTGGACCAAGTGGTCGCCGTGGGAGGATCTCGATCCGCAACTCCAACGCTCCTACGCCGGTCCGGAGTCCGGTGTCGGCGCCGAGTACTCCTGGTCGGGTAACCGCAAGGCGGGTGCGGGGCGGATGGAGATCGTGTCGAGCGCCGACCGGGAAATCGGTGTCAGGCTGGAATTCGAGAAACCGTGGAAGGCCGTCAACCAGGTCACCTTCACGCTCAACCCGGTGCGGGACGGCACCGAGGTGGTCTGGAAGATGACCGGCCGCCAGACCGGCCTGATGGGCCTGATCTCGAAGGTGATGCCGATGGACAAGATGGTCGGCAAGGATTTCGAGAAGGGTCTGGCCAGGCTGAAGTCGGTGGCCGAGGCCTAGACCGCGTCGGGCCGGGACGGGGCGCGCGAGTTCGGCTCCCGATAGGCTCGGCGCATGGCTACTGCAGCGCAATGGATCGAGGGGGCCCGCCCCCGAACCCTGCCGAACGCGATCGCTCCGGTGCTGGCAGGCACCGGGGCCGCCGCGTCCATCGACGGACTCGTCTGGTGGAAGGCCGCACTCGCGCTGCTGGTTTCGCTCGCCCTCATCATCGGCGTCAACTACGCCAACGACTATTCCGACGGCGTGCGCGGCACCGACGACGACCGGGTCGGGCCGCTGCGCCTGGTCGGTTCCGGGGTCGCCGCGCCCGCCGCGGTCAAGAATGCCGCGATTCTCAGTCTCACCGTCGGCGCGGTCATCGGGCTGGTACTGGTTTTCAGCACGGCGTGGTGGCTGCTGCTCGTCGGCGCGGGTTGCCTCGCGGGCGCCTGGTACTACACCGGCGGCAAGAACCCGTACGGCTACAGCGGTTTCGGTGAACTCGCCGTCTTCGTCTTCTTCGGCCTGATCGGTGTACTCGGCACCCAGTTCGTGCAGGCCGAGCGGATCGACTGGGTCGGCGCCGTACTCGCGGTCGCGGTCGGCGCGTTCTCCAGCGCGGTGCTGGTCGCCAACAATCTGCGCGATATCCCCACCGACACCGAATCCGGAAAGACCACACTCGCGGTGAAACTCGGTGATCCCCGCACCAGGACACTGCACCTGGTGCTGCTCGCGATCCCGTTCGTCGCCACCGCCGCACTGGTGGCCAGGACCCCGTTCGCACTGGTCGGCGTGCTGGCGGTGCCGCTGGCGATCCGCGCCAACGCACCGGTGCGCACAGGCAAGAACGGGATGGAACTCATTCCGGCGCTGCGCGACTCCGGGCTCGCCCTGCTGGTGTGGTCCGCGCTCACCGCGCTCGCGCTCGGCTTCGCCTAGTACTTCGAGGCCGAGCGGGTGATTCAGTCGTTGTCCGGAACCAGGATCCCGAGCACCCAGTTGACGAGCGAGATGATGATGCCGCCGAGTACCGCCGCCCAGAAGCCGTCGACCGCGAGCCCGTAGTCGGAGAACGCGTCGGTGAGCCAGGCGGTGAGCATCAGCATCAGCGCGTTGACCACCAGCAGGAACAGCCCGAGGGTCAGCACGACCAGGGGCAGCGACAACAATTTCACCAGCGGTTTGACCAGCGCGTTCACCAGGGTGAACACCGCCGCGACGGCCAACACGACGATGACCTTGCTCGAGGTCTCGTCCTCGGGGCTGATGATGTTGATTTTGTCGACCCATGCGGCGGCCAGCCAAATGGCCACCGCGTTGATGATCAACCGAATAACTAGCTGCATGGGCCAATGCTAGGTCGCTTCCGCGAATTCCCGTGGGATTCGCCGGATGCCACGACGACGGACCCGCGCCCTCAGGCGGCACCGTCGAGCAGTGCGTGCACCTTCGGACGCAGATCATGGATCGGCCCGGAACCGCCGAACAGGGACACCGTGGTCTGATTCGGGCTGCGCAGAATGCCGAGCAGCAGATGCCCGGATTCGATGCTCTTGTCCTTGCGCGCCAGCGCTTCCCGCAGCGACAGTTCCAGCACCTTCTTCGCGTCCCTGGTGAACGGGATATGCCCGAAACGCCCGCCACGGCCACGGCCGAAGAATCCGCCGCGATCCTCGAGAGCGCGGCCATCGGAAACCGGTCGATCGAGCGCGTCCTGCCCGAAATTCGCCTCCAGGCTCTCGCGCACGGCATCGAGGTCGATGCCGATGGAGCGCAACGCCTCGGCGTCCTCCGGGCCGAGCGGGTCGCCCGCGCCGCGCTGTGCCAGCGTCTGCTTGACCCCGTCGTGGGTGACGCCCACCTCGGCGAGCAGTTCCTTCAGTTCCGGTTCGGCCTGCGCGAGCAGCCCGAGCAGGACGTGTTCCATCTCGATGGTCGACGACCGCAATTCCCGTGCGTCCTCCTGGGCGAAGACGACCGCCGTCCTGGCCGACCTGCTGAATCGTTCGAACATCAGCGCTTCCTGTCTCTCGAACTGTGTTTGTGGTGAACCGCCTGCTTGCTGACCCCGAGCGCGTCCGCGATGGCCTGCCACGACCAGCCCTGCGCTCTCGCGTTCTGGACCTGGATCGCTTCGAGTCGCTCGAGCAGCCGACGCAGCGCGAGCACGGCGCGCAGCCCGACCGTCGGGTCGGGACTACCCGCGGCGGCCGCCAGGGTGGTTGCTTCCGTCATGTCGTCAATTTTGATTGACGACTACGGCGATGTCAACAAAAATTGACAACAATGAGCGCGCGAGGACCGCGTTCACTCCGGGGAGCGACCGCTATCCGGTCCACCTTCCGCTGGCGTGGAATTCATCGATGACCACCGTCGACTCGGCCAGGATCATCCCCTGCGCCGCCACCCAGGCATCATCGAAATACGTTCCCGCGTAACGGTCGCCGCCGTCGCAGAGCAGCGTCACCACACTGCCGGTCCGCCCGGCCGCCAGCATCTCGGCGATCAGCGCGTAGGCCCCCCACAGATTGGTGCCCGTCGAACCGCCGACCCGCCTTCCGATGACCCGGCTGGCCCGCCTGGCCGCGGCGATGGAGGCCACATCGGGAACCAGGATCATCCGGTCGACCACCTGGCCGACGAACGACGGTTCCACCCTCGGACGCCCGATCCCCTCGATCCGCGACGACCTGCCGGTCCGGTACCCGACATCACCGGTCTCGTACCCGCCGAAGAACGCGGAATTCTCCGGATCGACGACGGCCAATTTGGTGGCGTGACGGCGGTATCGGATATACCGGCCGATGGTCGCGCTCGTTCCACCGGTACCCGCGCCGACCACGACCCACGTCGGCACCGGATGCGCTTCCAGTTCCATCTGCTCGAAGATGGATTCGGCGATGTTGTTGTTCCCACGCCAGTCGGTGGCGCGTTCGGCATTGGTGAACTGATCCATGAAATGCCCGCCGCATTCGGCGGCCAACCGCGCGGCCTCGGTATACATATCGGGCGGTCGCGCCACGAAATGACATCGGCCGCCTTGCGCTTCGATCAGCGCGATCTTCTGCGGCGACGTGCTCGCGGGCATGACGGCGACGAAATCCAGCCCGAGCATCTTCGCGAAATACGCCTCGCTCACCGCCGTCGATCCCGAGGACGCCTCGACCACCGTCGTCCCCTCGGTGACCCACCCGTTGCAGATCGCGTACAGGAACAGCGATCGCGCCAGCCGATGTTTCAAACTGCCGGTGATATGGGTGGATTCATCCTTCAGATACAGCTGGATGCCCCATTCGGCGGGCAGCGGATAACGCAGCAGATGGGTGTCGGCGCTGCGTTGGGTATCGGCGTCGATCAACCGCACCGCGTTGTCGACCCAGTCGCGCGGAGTGCTGCGATCGCACTGCCTCACGCCGACGCGCCGCCGTCCTCGCCGCGCAGCCTGGCGCGCAGACGGGCCTTGTCCTTGCGACGCTTCTCGTCGACCACCGCGATGTCCTCGTTCACCTTCGCGCGCAATTTCTTGAACAGCGTCAGCGACAGCGGCATGGCGATGATCAGCGCGAACAGCGCGGCCACGATCACCGGCACCTCGACCCGCACCAACCGCGCGACCAGAATGATCGCCGCGGTGAGAACCACGACCAGAGCCAACCGCGCCACCGTGTACAGCGCCAGATTCTTGGCCAGCCGTTTGCCCGCGTCGGAGGTTTGCTGGGCGGATGCGCCGTCCGGTCGAGTTGCGTCGCTCACGTCCCCCAGAGTAGGCGAAGCCCGGTCGGCCCTTCGTTCACCCACCCGCCGCCGACGTCCGAGAGCTATCCGTTTTGTCCATTACTTCGCCTTTACCAACTGTAGGTGGTTCGCGTACCTAGGGGTCGGGGTGCAACGATTGCGCCATCTGATGAGGGAACTGTCGAGAACGGAGAGGTTTGCTATGACTGCGATCACCGTCGGCGGCCAGGACACCTTACTGACCCCGGGGCAAGTGGCTGCCATGTTCCACGTCGATCCCAAGACCGTGACCCGCTGGGCTCATGCCGGTCGACTCGGATCTCTGCGTACGCCGGGCGGTCACCGCCGGTTCCGGGAATCCGAGGTGCTCCAACTGCTGAAGTCCCTCACCACCGAGGCGACAGCACGCTGACCCGGTGCGCGCGGGCGGTCCCCACTGCCCGCGCCCGGTCCGCGTACCCGCCGTTTCGGAGTCCCCGATGCGCGCGGGCCCGATACGCGGCTACCCTCGTCAGCAGGAGGTGAGCGACGTGATCTACCTATTGGCGCTCATCGCGGTCGTGGCGGTCGCGGTGCTGTGCTGGAA